>NZ_LWLC01000026.1:0-111813 GCF_001905065.1 Saccharothrix sp. CB00851 | reverse complement strand
AATCATGACCTACTACCAGGCCGAAGATTTGGAGACACGCCCTAGTCGATCACGAGGTCGCCGGACACCGGGACGAGCGGTGAGCGGCGGTTGTCCACGACCGCCGGCGACGGTCGTGGACCGCCCCGCCACTGCCCGCCCGCCAACGGGATCGTGGCCACGCCGGGCACGGGCCCGCGGGTCCAGTCGAGCACGCCGGCGATCGTCGCCAGCCTGGTCCCCGCCAGCACGTCGGCGACCGCGGCGGGCGAGTCGGCCTCGCTCACCGCGTGCACGGCCACCTCGAACAACGCGTGCGCCAGGCCGAGCGGCTGCAGCCACGGCGAACCGGTGGCCTCCTCGTACGAACGCGCGAGGTCGCGCGGTGTCCGGCCGCCGCGGCCGACGTGCTCGTGCTCCGGCGTCCACGACACGATCGTGGCGACCCCGTCCAGCCTGTGCCGGGCCACGCCGAACGGGTAGGTCAGCCACCGCGAGCACGTCACCAGCCGGGGCCGCCGGGCGTGCACCACGGCGGCCAGGTCGGCGGCGGTCGCGGCGCTGGTCACCACCTCCACCTCGCCCACGGCGGGCACGACGCCACTGGACTCCCGGTACGGCAGGTCGACCAGGTGGTGCCCGCGCGCCGCGGCGACGGGCGCGAACCACCGCCGCAGCGCCACGCCCTGCGGCCCGTCGTTCCACACGCACCCGACGGTCCGCGCGGGGCCCAGGCGCTCCCACAGGTCGGCGAACACGGTCGCGATGTCGTCCAGGCCCCAGCAGAAGTGGAACGCCGGACCCGGCCGCCGACCGGCGTCGAACACCTGCCAGGGCAACGTCGTGGACACGCACGGCACGTCGTGCTCGGCGCAGGCGTCCACCACGGCGGGCAACGTCGTCGTGCCGCCCAACGTCACCACGACCCGCACCCCGGCCTCGACCAGCGAACGGGTCGCCGCACGGGCACCCTCGGCCGTCGAGCCGCTGTCGCGCAACACCACCTCCACGGGCCACGGCAGCGCGCCGGCGACGTACTCCAGCGGCGCGCCGAGCGGCGACAGGCGTCCGGTCGTCGCGAGGACTACTCCGATCTTCTGGCGTGCCACAGCGGCAACCTAGCGACGGCACCCGTGCCACGATCGGGCGATCCCCCGCCCGCGTTTCGACGACCCGACGTCGAATTCGTTCGACGGTTTTGTCGAACGACGCACCCGGCGCGGTCGAATGGGGTCGACTTCCGGCGATGATTCCGAATTGGCCGACCGGGTCGCCGAGTCGATTACCGTCGAAACCCTTGCGTCACCCATCCGTTACCGCCAACATCATGGCGAGGCAGCGCTGGAACACGCCGCCACGCCCGGTCAGCCGGCCGTGGCGGGCAGATGCGCCGGGCGGCGACCGGCGCATCCGGATTTCCCACTGCGGCCGGTCCGATCGCCCGCGCGCGTTCGGTTCCCACCCCCTCCCGCTGCCGCACGCGATTACGAGGAGCGTCATGGCCGATATGCGCGACAAGCTGAGAAAAATCCGTTGGCGGGTTGGCCTGCTGGCCACCGGAATGGCCTCGTTGCTCGCGGGCATGGGTGTTGTCGCGGTGACCGACGCCCAAGCGGCGGCGGGGTGCCGGGTGGTGTACTCGGTGCCCAGCCAGTGGCAGGGCGGTTTCACCGGCAACGTCAACGTCACCAACCTGGGCGACCCGATCACCGGCGGGTGGCGGCTCACGTGGGCGTTCCCGTCGGGCCAGACGGTCACCCAGGCCTGGAACGCCACCGTGACCGCGTCGGGCGGCCAGGTCACCGCGACCAACGTCAGCTACAACGGCAACATCCCCACCAACGGCTCGGTGTCGTTCGGCTTCAACGGCTCGTGGACGGGCTCGAACACGGCCCCGTCGTCGTTCGCGCTCAACGGCGTCACCTGCACCGGTGACACCACGACCACGACAACCACCACGACGACCACCACCACCACGACCACCAACCCGCCCGTGGGCGACGCCATGGCGCGGGTCGCGGAGATGCAGCCGGGCTGGAACCTGGGCAACTCGCTCGACGCCGTCGGCAGCGACGAGACCGCGTGGGGCAACCCGCGCATCACCGAGGCGCTGCTGGACAACGTCCGGGCCCAGGGCTTCAAGAGCATCCGGATCCCGGTCACGTGGAGCGCGCACCAGGGCAGCGCACCGAACTACACGATCGACGCGGCGTACATGGCGCGCGTCAAGGAGGTCGTGAACTGGGCGTTGGCGGACGGCTTCTACGTCATGATCAACATCCACCACGACTCGTGGCAGTGGATCAACGCCATGCCGACCGACCGCACGAACGTGCTGGCCCGCTACAACGCGGCGTGGACGCAGATCGCCTCCGCGTTCCGGGACGCCTCGCCGAAGCTGATGCTGGAGAGCGTCAACGAGCCGCAGTTCGCCAACAGCTCCGGTGACGCCCAGAACGCGCAGCTGCTGGACGAGCTCAACAAGTCGTTCCACCGGATCGTGCGCGGCTCGGGCGGCAACAACGCCACCCGGCTGCTCGTCCTGCCGACCCTGCACACGTCGTCGGAGCAGGCACGGGTGGACGAGCTGGTGGCCACGTTCAACGCGCTCAACGACCCGAACCTCATCGCCACGTTCCACTTCTACGGCTACTGGCCGTTCAGCGTGAACGTGGCGGGCGGCACGAAGTTCGACGCCACCGTGCAGAAGGACCTGACCGACTCGTTCGACCGGGTGGCCAACGCGTTCGTGGCGCGCGGCATCCCGGTCATCCTGGGCGAGTACGGGCTGCTGGGCTTCGACCGGCACACCGGCACCGTCCAGCAGGGCGAGAAGCTGAAGTTCTTCGAGTTCCTCGGCCACTACGCCCGTGCGAAGAAGATCACCACGATGCTCTGGGACAACGGCCAGCACTTCGGCCGCACCTCGTTCCAGTGGAGCGACCCGGAGCTGATCGCACAGATCAAGTCGAGCTGGACCACCCGGTCCGGCACGGCGTCGTCGGACCAGGTGTTCAGCGCCAAGTCCTCGGCGGTCACCGACAAGACGCTGACGCTCAACCTCAACGGCACATCCTTCGCCGGGCTGCGCCACGGCACCACCGACCTGGTGCGGGGCACCGACTACACCGTCAGCGGCGACCAGCTGACCATCAAGGCGGCGACGATCACCCGGTTGAGCGGGTCGCGGCCGTACGGCGTGAACGCGTCGCTGTCGGCCCGGTTCTCGGCGGGCGTGCCGTGGCGGATCGACCTGGTCACCTACGACACGCCGGTGCTGTCGAACGCGACGGGCACGACCAGCGCGTTCGCCGTGCCGACCCAGTTCCGCGGCGACCAGCTGGCCACGATGGAGGCCAAGTACGCGGACGGCAGCAACGCCGGGCCGCACAACTGGACGTCGTACAAGGAGTTCGACGTCACGTTCGCGCCCGACTACGCGGCGAACGCCACGAAGTTGAAGCCGGAGTTCTTCGCCGAGGTCACGGACGGCTCGCGGGTGACGCTGACGTTCCACTACTGGAGCGGCGCCAAGGTGACCTACTACGTCACCAAGTCCGGCACGTCGGTCACCGGCACCACCGCCTGACCCGTCCTGCCCTGCGGAAGACCGCGCGGCCCGGAGCACGGGCCGCGCGGTTTTCGCGTAGTGCTACTCATGCGGCGCCTCCGCCGGTCGAGCGAGACTGGCCGCGTGATCGAAGTCGAGCGGCGGAAGCGGCCGGGAGTGGCGTTCGCGGGTTTCCTGGTGTCGTTCGCCCTGCAGGTGGCACTGGTGGCGGCGTTCCGGACGGACTACCTCGCGGACGCCGGCTGGCAATCCGGCGAGTACGCGGACGCGTTCATCGGGATCGCGGCTGTCTCGGTCGTGGTGGGGCTGGTGATCAAGTTCTTCGGGCCGCCGTGGAACTCGGTCGGCACCGGGCTGGTGATCGCGGGCACGCTGGGCTTCGTGCTCCTGGTCGCGTTCGTCGTGTGGGTGCTGGTCGCCTGGTCGCAGATGAGGTCCTAGAAGGCCGCGAGAACGTCCCGGCACAGCCGCTGCAGCTCTTCGTCGGCCACGACCTGGTCGCTGCTCCACCCGCTGCCCGTCGACGTGTGCCGCCTGCGCCGCGCCAGTTCCTCGCGCAGCATCGGCGCGGCCGGGGCCGCCGCCGGGCCCATCTCGGCCAGGCAGCGGACGACCGCGACCCGCACGTGGGGGTTTCTGTGCCAAGCGGCGGTCAGCAGCGGCAACGCGGCCTCGGCGTCACCGGCGGCCCGCCACAGCGCCCGCGCCACGTGCAGCTCCCGCCACCCGGCCGGGTCCGGCCGGTCGAGCAGCGCCCGCAGCGCGGGCAGGTATCCGGCGGCGGCAGGCCCGAGGTCGGCGATCACCTCCACCGCGGTGACGCGGTCGAGGTGGCCCAGCAGGGTAGGCAGCACGCGGTCCGCGTCGCCCTCCACCCGCCACAGAGCGGCCGCGGCATCGACCGCGACCCGGGGCTCGGCGTGGCCGAGCAGGTCCCGCAACGCCGGCGCGGCCACAGCGGCGTGCGCGCCGAGTGCCCGCAGCGCCCGCAGGGCCGCGCGCTCGGGCAGGTGCCGCACGATGTCCGGCACGGCGGACGCCGCGGCCTCACCCAGCTCTCCCAACGCCACCAGTAGACCGTCGTGCGCCGAGTCAGGAGTCCACCGGTCACGCAGTCGGGCCCGCACCAGCGGCACGAAGCCGGCGGCGAGCGGGCCGAGGGCGCGCACGACGTGACCGATGTCGGTGGGTGGTTCCGGGCGTTCGAGCGCCCAGAGCACCGGCTCCACCGCACGCGGGTCGCGCGACGCGGCCAGCGCGCGCACCGTCGGCCCGGTCGTGGACGAGCCGGGGCGCCAGGTCGTGATCCACGCCGGTGGGCCGTCCCGAGTGGTGTGCGGAGCTTCCCGTGGTGCCGCGTCGATGCTGCGCGCGAGCGCGTCGGCGGCGGGCCCGGCGACGGGACCGAGGTAACGCAACGCGGTCGCGGCGACCGGTGGCAAGCGTGGTTCCGGGGACAGGAGTTGGTGCCCGATCAGACGGACGAGCTCCCGGTGGTCACCGCGCCAGTGCTCGATGACGGGCTCGGCGGCCTGGACGGCGTCCAGCCGCGCCGCCCAGTCGGCGGACTCCAGCAGCGGGACGAGCAACCGGGTGCGGTCCTCGACCCGGTCCTCAAGCCTCCCGCTGAGCCTCGTCAGCAGGCGGTACGCGCGCCGATCGGCCACCTCCCGCCCCGCGGGTCCGACGGTCGGGGCGTCCTCGGCGTAGAGCTGCGCGAACCCCTCCACCGCGACCGACGGCACGTCGTCGGGCAGCGCCTTCGGGGCGAACCCGGCCAGCTCGGCCAACGCGGCGAGCCGAACCGCCGGGTCGGCGTGCTCCACGGCTACGCCCGCGAGCCGCGCGGCCACACGCGACCCGGCCTCCGCCGTGAGCCCGCCGCTCGCACCGATCGTCCCGAGCGCCACCACGATCGCGGCCCGCACGTCGGCATCGGTCTCGACCGGCAGCCGCTCGCCCAACTTCCCGACCGCACGCGCGGCATCCCCACGGCACACCGCCAGCGCCTCGCACGCGGCGGCCCGGACGGCCGGCTCCGGATCGTGCAACAGGCTCGCGAACAGCGGGAACGCGGCCCGGACCGCCTCGACGACCCGCTCCTCGGCAGGCCCCGGCTCCCCGTCCCGCGCACCGACGGCGGCCAGGAGCTCGACCACCTCGGCCCGTCCCGGCAGGTCGGCTCGCCCCGCCGCCGCCAGCAGGAACGGGATCACCGCGAGGATGCCGCCCTGGTCGTGCAACGCGTCGTACATGTCGTCCAACGCCGACTCGCGCACCGCCGGATCCTCGGACACCAACCCGCGCACCGACTCCGGAACTTCCACCGCCGGGGACAAGTCAGGAGGCCAAGCCCGCGAGCACGTCACGGCACAGCCGCAGCAGCTCTTCGTCGGCCAGGACCCGGTCGCTGCCCCACCGGCCGAAGGCGGTCGTGTGCCGCCGTGGCCGCGCCAGTTCCTCGCGCAGCAACGGCGCCGCCGGTGCCGCCGCGTGGCCCATCTCGGCCAGGCAGCGGGCGACCCTGACGCGGATGTGGACGTGGTTGTGCCACGCCGCGGTCAGCAGCGGCAGCGCGGCCTCGGCGTCGCCCGCCGCCCGCCACAACGCCTCGGCGACGTGGACCACGTACCACCCGTTCGGGTCCAACCGGTCCAGCAGGGTCCGCAGCGCGGGCAGGTGCGGGGCGGCGGCCGGACCCAGTTCGGCGATCAGTTCCAGCGCCGAGGGATGGTCGAGGCGGCTCAGCAACGTCGGCAGCACGCGGTCGGCGTCCCCTTCGACCCGCCACAACGCGGCAGCGGCGGCGATCGCGATCCAGTCGCGGTCGTGGTCGAGCAGGCGGCGCAGCGGGCGTGCGGCCCGGGTCGCGTGTGCGCCGAGTGCGCGGAGCGCGTTCAGGGAACCGGACTCGGGCAGGTACCGCACGATGTCCGGCACGGCGGGAGCCGCTGCCTCCCCCAGCTCACCCAGGGCCAGGAGCAGGCCGCCGCGGCAGGAGTCGCGACGCAGCCGGGCCCGCACCAGCGGCAGCAACCCGACCGCGAGCGGGCCGAGTGAGCGCACGACGTGACCGATGTCGTCGGGTGGTTCACGGCGCTCGAGCGCCCACCGCACCGGCACCAACGCCCTCGGGTCGCCCAACGCGGCCAACGCGCGCACCGTCGGCCCCGTGCTGGACGAGCCGGACTCCCACGTCGTGATCCAGGCAGGCGGCCCCTCTTCCCTGGTGTGCGGGGCTTCCGGCGGTGCCGTTTCGATGCTGCGCGCGAGCGAGTCGGCGGCGGGCGCGGCGACGGGACCGAGGTCTTTCAGCGCGGACGCGGCGGCCGGCGGCAGCCGCGGTTCCGGGGCCAGGAGCTGCTCCCCGATCAGCCGGACCACCTCGCGGTGATCACCACGCCAGGCCTCGACCAGGTATCTCGCCACCCGGACCGCGTCCAGCCGCGGTTCCCAGTCGGCGGACTCCAGCAGCGGCACCAGCAGCCGGGTGCGGTCCTCGACGCGGTCCCCGAGCCGCCCGCTCAGGTCGGCCAGCAGGCGGGACGCGCCGGGTGCGCGCCGACCGGACGCCTCCTCTTCCGCGCGCACGCGCAACTCGCCGATCAGCGTCGGGGTGGTGAAGCCCGCAGGTTCGGTGGTCGGGGTGCCGGCGGCGTAGAACCGGGTGAACTCGGCCAGCGCGACGGTCGGCACGTCGTCCGGCAGGGCGTCCGGCGCGAACTCGGCCAGCTGGACCAGCGCGGTGAGCCGCACCGACGGATCGGGGTGGCGGGCGGCCGCGTCCGACAGCCGTTCGACCAACGCCGGCACGGGCAGTCGCGCGCCGAGCCGACCCAACGCGGCCACGATGGCGGTCTGCACATCGGTGTCGGTCTCCAGCGACTGGCGCTCGCCCAGCGCGTCGGCGATCCACCCGGCGTCCGCCCGGCACACCGCGTACACCTCGCACGCGGCTTTCCGCACAGCCGGTTCCGGGTCTTCCAGCAGGGGCGCGAGCAGCCCGAACGCGTCGGCGACGGCATCGACGGCGCGCCGACCCCACTCGTCGTACGCCTCCTCCGGGTCGCCGATGCTCGCCAGGTACTCGACCACCCCGGCGCGTCCCGGCAGGCCGGGGCGACCGGCCACCTCCAGCAGGAACGGGATCGCGGCGATCGTGCTGTCGAAGACGCTGCCCTGGTGGTGCACGGCGCCGTACATGTCGTCCAACGCCGACTCGCGCACCGCCGGGTCGCCCGACACCAACCCGCGCACCAACTCCGGCACTTCCACCGCCGGGCCGTACGCGTGGGTCAACGAACTCCAGTCGACGTCGTCCAACCCGACGAAGAGGTCCACCCGGCGAGAGTAGTGAACCGACGACGGGTCAGCGGTCGGATTGGTGGATCGATCGACTTGACCCCCACCCCCGCACGCGACCGGCACCGGACGCCTCGTCATGTCCATGTCGAGGTGATCAGTGGCCTACCGCGGGCGCGGGCGGGGTTGGTCCCTCCTTCGCGGTCGGTTGACAACTGTGGCTAATGACATTAGCTTTTGAGCTACAGCCATTAGCGGTGAGGGGATGGACATGACGCAGTTCCTGGAGGTCGACGGCGGTCGGCTCGCCTACGACGTGATCGGCGAAGGGCCGCTGATCGTGCTGGCACACGGCATGGGCGACAACCGGGCCGCCTACCGCGAGATGGCCGTCCGACTGGCCGACGCCGGGTACCGGGTCGCGAGCGTGGACCAGCGCGGCCACGGCGAGTCCAGCGCCGGTTGGACCTCCTACAGCCGTACCGACTCGGCGGCCGACCTGCTCGCCGTGGTCAGGCACCTGGGCGGTCCGGCCGTGCTCGTGGGCCACTCGTTCACCGGCGGCTCCGTCACCATCGCGGCCGCGCGGGAGCCCGAGTCGGTCAGCGCCATCGTGCAGATCAGCCCGTTCACCCGGGCTCAGCAGGTCGACTTCGGCGGCCTGCTCTCCAATCCCCGCTACCGCAAGGGGATGGCACTGCTCATGGGCGCGGGGGTGTTCCGCAGCGTCGGGCTGTGGAAGCGCTACCTCGACCACGCCTACCCCGGCGTCAAGCCGGCGGGCTTCACCGAACACGTCGCCGCGCTCGACGCGGACCTGCGCAGGCCCGGCCGGATGGCGGTGGTGGGCCGCATGGGCATGTCCCCGCCCACCGACGCGGGCGCCAGGCTCGGCGACATCCGCTGCCCAGCGCTGGTCGTCGAGGGCTCCCTGGACCCCGACTGGACCGATGCCCGCGCCGAAGGCGAAGGCATCGTGGCGGCCATGCCGCCAGGGTTGGGCCGGGTCGAGGTGATCGAAGGGGCGGGCCACTACCCGCACGTGCAGTTCCCGGCCGAGGTCGCCGCGGCGGTCCTGGCCTTCCTCGGTGCGGGCACCCGTGGCTAGGGCGGCGCTGTCCGCGGGCGCGGTGGTCGACGTCGCGCTGCGCCTGGTCGACGAAGAGGGCCCGGCCGCGCTGACCTTGGCGGCCGTGGCCTCCCGCGCGGGCGTGGCCACGCCGTCGCTCTACAAGCACGTCCGCAACCTGGCCGAGCTGCGTGCACTCATGTCGGTGCAGGTCATGGACGACCTGGCCGAGCGGATCGGCGCGGCGGTGCTCGGCAGGTCCGCCGACGACGCGATCCGCGCCCTCATGACGAGCTGGCGCGAGTACGTGGTGGAGTACCCGCACCGCTATTCCGCGCTCGTCCAGGCACCCGAACCGATGGTGGCGCGGGCCGGGCAGCGGCTGGTCGACATCATGCTGGCCGCCCTGCGCGCGTACGGCATGGAGGACACCGAAGCCATCCACGCGACCCGCTGCCTGCGCGCGGCCATGCACGGCTTCGCCGTGCTGCAAGCGGAGAACGCGTTCCAACGACCCGAGAAGCTGGACGAGACCTACGACCTGCTGATCCACATGGTGGTCACCGGACTCCGCACTCCCCTCCGCCGCACGTGAGCGCCCACGGGCTCAGAAGTCGAACTGGTCGATGTTGGCCTGGTCGAACACGGTGGGCGGGCCGAGCACGATCACGCCGTCCTCGCCGATGGTGTACTCGCCGAGCTTGCCCGCCTTGAACTTCTCGCCCTGCGCGCCGGTGATCTGCCCGGAGGCCAGTGCGGCGCCGGCGTAGGCGGCGAGGTAGCCGAGGTCGGCGGGGTTCCACAGGGCGAACGCCTTGACCGTGCCGTCCTTGACGAACTCGCGCATCTGGTTCGGCGTGCCGAGGCCGGTCAGCGCGACCTTGCCCTTGTACTCCGAGCTGGACAGGTAACGCGCCGCGGCGGCGACACCGACCGTGGTCGGCGAGACGATGCCCTTCAGGTCGGGGTAGGAGCGCAGCAGGCCCTGGGTCTCCTGGAACGACTTCTGGTCCTCGTCGTTGCCGTAGGCGACCGTGACGATCTCGATCTTGCTGTACTCGGGCTTCCGCAACTGCTCGCGCATCAGCTCGATCCACGCGTTCTGGTTGGTCGCGTTCGGCGTCGCGGACAGGATCGCGATCTTGCCCTCGCCGCCGATCTGCTCGGCGATCAGCTCGACCTGGTTCTCCGCGATGCCCTCGGCGGTCACCTGGTTGACGAACACGTCGCGGCACTCGGGCTTGGTGTCGGAGTCGAAGGTGACGACCTTGGCGCCCGCCTGCCGGGCGCTGTTGA
The DNA here is from genome assembly GCF_001905065.1 of Saccharothrix sp. CB00851. Lineage (NCBI taxonomy): Bacteria > Bacillati > Actinomycetota > Actinomycetes > Pseudonocardiales > Pseudonocardiaceae > Saccharothrix > Saccharothrix sp. CB00851. The sequence continues at coordinate 101,596 of NZ_LWLC01000026.1, read as the reverse complement.
GCGCCCCGCAGATCGCGTTGGGGTCGTTGGCGGAGGTCACGATGACGTCGGTCTGCTGCTGCGACAGCGTGTTGATGTAGCTGACCTGGGACGAGGCGCTGGCCTCGGAGGGGCCGACTTCCTTGTAGTTGCCCTTGAACTCCTCGACCGCGCTCTTGCCGCCCCCGTCGGCCACGGTGAAGTACGGGTTGTTCACCTGCTTGGGCAGGAAGGCCACGTCCAGCCCTTCGGTCAGAGGCGCGTCGGGGTTGGCCTGGCCGGTAGCCTGGTTGCCTGCGGGGTTGGCGTTCTCTTGGGACCCGCGGGTGGTGCCGCCGCAGGCGGAGACGGCCAGCACGGTCATCGCGGTGGCGGTGATCAAGCCGAGGCGCAGGGTGCGCGTGAGCTGGGACATCGGCGTTCCTTTCACGGCGGATCTCGCAGTCGGGGGTGCGGTGGGTCAAGCCGGGTGCCGTGGTCGGCGTCGCAGGCGTGTGCGGCTCATCGCGACCACGTTGGGCACGACGACCGAGGCGATGAGCAGTCCGCCGGTCACGATGTTGAGCGTGTCGGCGGCGACGTCGGCGAGTTGGAGGGCGTTGCGGACGGCGCCGAGCAGCAGCACGCCGAGCAGCACGCCCAGCAGCGTGCCGCGACCGCCGAAGATGGAGACACCGCCGAGCAGAACCGCGGCGACGACGGCCAGCTCCAGGCCCGCGGCGTTGTCGGCCCGCGCGCTGGCGTACCGCAGCGTCCAGTACACCCCGGCCAGGCCGGACACCGCGCCGGAGGCGACGAACAGCCAGAACTTCGCGCGGGCGACGCGGATGCCGGCGAACGTCGCCGCCTCGGCGTTGTTGCCCATCGCGTAGAGGGACCGACCGAACGGCGTCGCGTGCAGCACCACGCCGAACACGACCGCGAGCACGACCGTGACCACCGCGGCCCACGGCACGGCGCCGTCGGCGACGGTGCTGCTCGCGGCGTCGGTCCACCGGAACGGGAAGTCCGCCACCGCCTGGTCGCCAAGCACCACGAACGCCAAGCCCCGGTACGCGGCCAGCGTGCCGATGGTCACCGCGAGCGAGGGCAGCGCGAACTTGGTCACGAAGACCGCGTTCACCGCGCCGAGCACCGCGCCGAGACCGATGACGAGCACCACCACCAGCTCCAGCGGCAGACCCGCCACCCACAGCTGCCCCATCACCGCACTGCACAGCCCGAGCGTGCTGGCCACCGACAGGTCGATCTCACCGGTGATGACGATCAGCGTCAACGGCAGCGCGATCAACGCGATCGCGACCACGTCCAGCAGCAGGAACTGCAGGTTCCGCCCACTGGCGAACCCCTCGACCAGCACCCCGGCGAGCACCACGACCGCGGCGAGCACCACGAGGAGCGCGGTGTCCCACCGGACCAACGCCGAACGCAGCACCCCCGAGGTCGTTTCGGTCGGTGGAGCCGGAACGTCCACCGCCGCCAGGTCACGCGCCATGGGACGACCTCCCTCGCAAGCGGTTCGCCGCCCGGACGGCCAGCAGCCGGTCCAGTCCGATCGCGGCGAGGATGAGACCGCCCACGACGGCCTGCTGCCAGAACGGGTTGATCCGCAGCACCGCCAGGGAGCTGCCGATGGTGGTCAGCAGGAGCGCGCCGAGGGCGGCGCCGCCGACGCTGCCGCTGCCGCCGAAAATGGCCACGCCGCCGACCACGGCCGCGGCGACGACCTGGAGTTCGATGCCCGTGCCGACGGTGGCGTCAACGGTGCCGAAGCGCGCCGCGTACAGCACACCGGCGAGGCCTGCGAGGGCGCCGCAGAGCACGAAGGAGGTGAAGACCCGGCGCCCGACCGGGATGCCGGACAGCCGCGCGGCGGCAGGTTCCGAGCCGATCGCGTACAGCTCGCGCCCGCTGCGGTAGGACCGCAGGTAGAAGCCGACGACCAGCATCACGACCACGGCGATGACGGCGAGCACGGGGATGCCGAGCACGGTCCCCGTGCCCAGGCCGAGGAACGAGCGGGGCATGTCGGAGGCGTTGATCTGCCGGCCCTGGGCCCACGAGTGGTCGATGCCGCGGAACGCGTAGAGCGTGCCGAGGGTGATCACCAGGGCGGGCACGCGCGCCGCGGCCACCAGCACGCCGTTGACCACACCGCACACCGCGCCCAACCCGACGCCGACTCCGATCGCGACCGCCGTCGGCGTCCCCGGCGCGGAGCTGAGCAACTCGCCGGTCGCGAACGCGACCAGGCCGAGCACCGCGCCGACCGACAGGTCGATGTTGCGGGAGATGATCACCACGGTCTGCCCGACCGCCAGGACCACCAGGACCGCCGCACCGAGCAGCAGGTCCCGCAGGCTCTGCGGAGACAGGAAGGCGGGGTTGTCCAACGTGGTCACGAGCACGAGCAGCACGAACGCCACGACGATGCCGAACTCCCGCGCCGACCACAGCTTGTGGACGAACCGGGTCCTGCTCACGTCCGCTTCCAGCAGTGGCGCGCCGGACACCGCCGGTCGGGTGCTCACGCAGCCGCCTCCTTCCGGCCGGTGGCCGCGAACATGACCGCTTCCTCGGTCGCCTCGTCATGGGAAAGCTCGGCGGTGATCCGCCCTTCGTGCATGACGAGCACGCGGTCGGCCATCCCCAGCACCTCGGGCAGCTCGGACGACACCATGACCACCGCGACACCGTCGGCGGCCAGCCGCGAGAGCAGCCGGTGCACCTCGGCCTTCGTGCCGATGTCGATGCCGCGGGTCGGCTCGTCGACGATCAGCACGCTCGGACCGGTCGCCAGCCACTTGGCCAGCACGACCTTCTGCTGGTTGCCGCCGGACAACGTGCCGACCGCGTCCGCCAGCCGCCCGTACTTGACCCGCAACCGCTTCGTCCACTCGCGAGCGGACCGGCGTTCGCGCCCGCCACCGAGCAGGCCGAGGCGGGACAGCGGCTTCAGGCGGGTGAGCGTCGCGTTGCGCTCGATCGACATCTCCATCACCAGGCCCTGCTGGCGGCGGTCCTCCGGCACCAGCGCGATCCCGGCGGCCACCGCGGCGGACGGCGAGCCGGCCGCGAGCCGCTCGCCCGCCACCCGGACCTCTCCCGCGTCGTAGCGGTCGATCCCGAACACCGCGCGCACCACCTCGCTGCGACCGGCACCGACGAGGCCCGCCAAGCCGACGATCTCACCTGCCCGCACCGAGAACGCGATGTCGGAGAACACGCCTTCACGGGTCAGGCCGTCGACTTCCAGCACGACGTCACCGGGCTCGACGTCCTGCTTGGGGAACAACGTCGAGACGTCGCGCCCGACCATCCGCCGCACGACCTGGTCGACGCCCAGGTCGGCGACCGGATCGGTGGACACCCACGTGCCGTCGCGCATCACGGTGAGCCGTTGGCACAGCGAGAACACCTCGTCCAAGCGGTGCGAGATGAACAGGACCGCGGCGCCTTCTTCGCACAGGGCGCGTGCCACCGTGAACAGCCGCTCCACTTCGACACCGGACAGCGCGGCCGTCGGCTCGTCCATGACCAGCACGCGCGCCTGGAGCGACAGCGCCTTCGCGATCTCGACCAGCTGCTGGTCGGCGATCGACAGGCCACGCGCGGGTCGGTCCGGGTCCAGGCGGACGCCGAGCCGTTCGAACAGCCGCACCGCCTCGGCCCTCATCGCGGCCCGGTCGATGCGCCGGAACCGGTCCAGCGGCTGCCTCCCCATGAAGATGTTCTCGGCCACCGACAGGTCGGGGAACAGCGTCGGTTCCTGGTAGATCACCGCGATCCCGGCCGCCTGCGCCGCGGCGGGCCCGGCCAACCGCTGCTCCACGCCGTCCATCACGATCACGCCGGTGTCCGGTTCGTGCGCACCGGCGAGCATCTTCACGATCGTCGACTTGCCCGCACCGTTCTCCCCGACCAGCGCGTGCGCCTCGCCGCCGTGCAGCGGGAACGACACGTCGCGCACGGCCGCCACAGCGCCGAACGACTTGGAGACACCCCGCACCTCCAGCAGTGGAGTCCCGAGTTCTCCGTGCATCCGGCACCTCCCGACTGAAATGTTTCAGTTCGCTGGATCGGCGAACCCGCGCGCCACGCCGAGGTCGGGGACTGCACGGGTTCCTGGTGGACGGCCGGCGCGTGCACCTCGCCCAACTGCAGGGGGCGCGACGCCGCGCAGTACCCGCGCGGCCTGGAACGACTTGCTGACGTCGCGGAGCTGGAGCAGTGGGCTCACGCTGACCTCGCTCCCCGAGGGTGGGCATGAAACGTTTCATTCCACGTGGCCGACCGTAGCCGGCTCACTCCGACCCGTCAAGCACCTCCACGCGCGGCCCGGTGGTCCACCACCTGGCTTACCGAGCCGTGGCCAGGTAACGGTGGCCGGCGCGGGCGGTGAAGGTGGTGGAGCCGCCGTCGGTGCGGGTCAGGACTTCGCGACCGGTTCGGGTGTCGACCAGGCGGAAGTCGGCCTCGAACAGGGTGCTGCGGGCCGTGACGGTGCCGTCGTGGCCGGTGGCCAGGGTGATCTCCCGGGCCTTGCCGTCGGACCACCGGACGTCGACCGTGACGTCGCCGCGTGCCCGCAGGCCGGTGTACGAGCCGTCACGCCACTCCCCCGGCAACGCGGGCAGCACGTGCACCGCGCCGTCGTGGCTCTGCAGCAGCATTTCCGCCACACCCGAGGTCGCGCCGAAGTTGCCGTCGATCTGGAACGGCGGGTGGGTGTCCCACAGGTTGGCGGTGGTGCTGCCGATCAGTTGCTCGGCCAGCATCTTGTGCGCGTGGTCGCCGTCGAGGAGCCGTGCCCAGAAGTTGATCTTCCAGGCCTTGCTCCACCCGGTGCCGCCGTCGCCGCGCGCGGTCAGCGAGGTCTTCGCGGCGGCGGCGAGGTCCGGGGTCTGGCGCGGGCTGATACCGTTGCCGGGGAACAAAGCGAACAGGTGCGACACGTGCCGGTGGGTGTTGGCTGGGTCGTCCCAGTCCTGCTTCCACTCCTGCAGCTGACCCCACGAGCCGATCCGCGTGCCGGGGTCGAGCCGGTCGAGCGCCTTGCGCACCTCGGCACCGAACGCGGTGCCGCCCACGTCGTCGGCGGTGGAGACGACGTGGGCGAACAGCTGCCGGACGATCTGCTGCGACATCGCCGCACCCGCGGAGAAGTCGCCGTGCTCGGGTGAGTAGCTGGGCGCGACGACGAGCTTGCCGTCGCGCGGGTCGACCACCAGCCCGTCGAGCCAGAACCGGGCCAGTTCCTTCAGCACCGGGTACACCCGTTCGCGCAGGAACCGGCGGTCGCCGGTGAACAGGTAGTGCTCGAAGTAGTGCTGCGCGAGCCATGCGCCCGCCTCGGGGAACCAGAACGCCGTCGCCCAGTCGTGCACACCGGTGAAGCCGAACGGGTTGGTCTCGTTGTTGACCACCCAGCCGCGGCTGCCGTGCACCTCCCGGGCCGTGACGGCGCCCGGTTCGCGCAGCCCGTCCACGAAGTCGAACAGCGGCCCGGTGGTCTCGGCGAGGTTCGTCGTCGCGGCGGGCCAGTAGTTCATCTGCAGGTTGATGTTCACGTGGTAGTCGGCGCTCCACGGCGGCGTGACCGAGTTGTTCCACACGCCTTGCAGGTTCGCGGGCAGCGAGCCGGGCCGGGACGAGGAGATCAGCAGGTAGCGGCCGTACTGGAAGTACAGGGCTTCCAGCGCCCGACGGGCCGGGGCGGGCGCGGTGGCGTAACCACGCAGGAGTTCGTCGGTGGGTACGTCCGCCGGCCGCTGCCCGAGGTCCAGGCGCACCCGGTCGAACAACGCCCGGTAGTCGCGCAGGTGGGCGTCGAGCAGCCGGTGCCAGCCCTTGGCGGAAGCGGCGTCGACGGTCCGCTGGACGCGTTCGTGCGGGTCGGGGCCCCGGTAGGTCGGGTAGTCGGCGGCGTAGTCGGTGCCCGCGGCGAACACCAGCACCGCGAGGTCCGCGTCGGCCACGGTCACCGTGCCGTCGGGGTTGTCGGTGCGCGTGCCGCCCTGGTTGAGCAGTTGGAGCTGCGATTCGAAGCGCATCCCGTTGTCGTGCAGCGCTCCGGTGAACGTGGCACGGCCGCCGGTCGCCGTGGTGTGCCGCGAGCGGTTGTCGGGCGCGGCGATCGAGGCGGTGAAGCCGATCCGGCCGGGCCGGTCCGCGGAGAGCCTGGCCACGATCACGTCGTCGACGGCGCTGGCGAAGTACTCCCGCGTGTAGCGCACGCCGTCCGCCCGGTAGGACACCGACGCGACCGCGCGGGTCAGGTCGAGGTCGCGCCGGTAGCCGGTGACCCCGGTGGGCGGGTCGGTGAGCGCCAGGCCGAGTTCGCCGAACGGCTGATAGGCGCCGAAGCCCCGTCGCGGCTGCCCCAACGCCGCCGCGACGGTGTCCGGTGCGACCCGGTGCTCGCGCTCGATCAGCTCCCGGACGTGAGCGAGGGCGTCCGGCCGCGGGCTGGTCCAGTTGCCGAAGTCGTAGCCCTGCGCCGAGCCGGGGCCACCGGTCCACAGGGTCTTCTCGTTGAGCTGCACCCGTTCCCACGCCACCGTGCCGAACACACCACCGCCGAGCGCGCCGTTGCCGATGGGCAACGACCCGGTCTCCCAGTCGGTGGCGGGCTCGTCGTACCAGAGCGTGAGCGTCCGCTGGTCCACCTCGGCCACCGCCTCCTCCCCGCCACAGTGCCGCGCATCCGTCCCGTGCATGCGTGACGGTAACAAGAGATCCGACCTGTAGGGCACCCCTGTCGCGAAATCCGCCGACTGTTCGGGTGAGTCGCCAACAGACATCGGATGGATCAGGTCTGCGCGACCAGCGCCGGGTCCTTCGGTCGGGACGGGCGCGCGGCGGTGGCTTCGGCTTCGTAGCGGAGGCGTTCGGCGCCCAGGAAGCAGCGGTTCAGGCCGGTGCGGACGTCCAGGGCGTTGATCCCGGTCTTGATCACGTAGAACAGGCCGATGTTCACCAGTGCCACGGTCAGGGCGTACACGTAGGTGTCCTGAAGGGTGCCGTTCAGGATCAGGACGGCGAAGATCCACACCATGCCGGTGTACAGGGTGGTCGTCGGCCCCCACTGCCGGAACGCGTCGAGGCCGACGACCTTCTGGTGACCCGGTGGCACGGTGCTGAGCCGGGCTCGCCGAGCCCGCGCGAGGTACGTCGTCGCGAAAACCGCGCACAGCACGTTGGAGAACATCACGCCCGTGTACCCGATGGCGGTGCCGAGCGGCCAAGTGCGGGCGTCGACCAGGTTCACCCAGAGGATCAACCACGACGCCCACGGCGCCATGAGCCGGATCGCGATCTCCGCGGCGACCCGCAGCGGCGCCCCGGGCAGGGCCGGTGACCTCGCCACCAGCGTGGTGAGACCACCGAGGATGTTCTGGTAGTACCGCACGGACGCGAGCGCGAAGCTCAGGCCGATGATCCGGGCGGGCAGGTTCTCCCACACCTGGCCCAACCGGTAGTCCGGCACGCGCAGGTCGTCCACCAGCGGGATCACGTCGGGCCGCACGTCCAGCGGTCGCAACAGCAGCTGCACCGGCGGGCCGAGCACGTCGATGCCGATGTCCCGCAGGAACCACAGGACGCACACCGTGGCGCTGACGAAGTAGCTCAGCGACGACACGACCGAGAAGAACAGCAACCACCGCGCGTGCATCGACCTGCGCGGGTCCGACAGCACGCCCTGCTGCTTGCGCATGCGGTAGATGCGCCGACGCCGCTTCGGTTCGCGCGACACGTGCCGAGGCCGGGGCGCAGGCGTTCCAGGTGGCGTGCGACGACCCGGTTGACCAGCGGTGTGCCGCCGCCGGTGCGCTGCGGCGCGATCGGCCGGGTGCTCAACGACAGGACGTGCGTGCAGCCGTCCAGCACGGCCGCGCGGAACGGGTGGAACCGCGGCACTCCCCCGTCGATCGCGCGTCGACCCCGGAACTCGGCGGTGCCGCGGATCGCCAGGGGCAACCACGTGCCGGCGCGCAACGCCGACCGCAGGTCGTCCGGCGAGTGGAACTCGCTCACGTCCAGGGTCCGCAGGTCGTCCACGCTGGTGACCATGACGTGCAGCCGCTGCGCCGCCGCGATGATCGCCGCGTAGTCCAGCGGTTTGCGATGGGCCAGCACTTCCTCGAACACGTAGTCGAGGTTCATCGGCCCGACACCGCGCAGCACCCGGCTGAAGTCCAGGAACACCTTGCTGGTCAAGTCGTCGAAATAGATGGACAACGGGAACCACGTCCGCCGGGTGATGAAATACGCCCCGTTCACCGCGCCGGACGAGCACGTGTACACGTCGTCGAAGCCGTCCGCGAACCCCAGGTCCTCCAGCGCGGTCAACATCGCACCCGAGACGACCCCGCGCAGGCCACCGCCCTCGACGGCGAGGCCGACCTTGAACCCGTCGTCCCGCCGACCGGGCTTGCTGCCGCTCGCCCGGCGCCGGTGCAGCACTTCGCGCACCGGGTGGTCCGCGGCCCAATACGAACTCGCCCGAGTGGTGGTCGAAGGGAAACCGCGTCTGATGGGGAATACCGCCCACCATCCGGGCACACCATTCGGCCGCACCATGGGACAACGCCTCCGAAGTCGTCCGGTGTGCACACGGTAGCGGATCACGGGTCCGTTCAGGAGGGTCGTCGGTCGAGTCCACCCGGAATAGAATCAGGCGGCCGCAATAATGCGGGAATTCGGGTCGGAAACGAGGCGGATTCAGCCGAATAGCGCCGGTGTCACCCGTTGGCCGGGACTTGGGTTGGGGCCGCCCCGGGCGGGAAGCCCCAGGGCGTGCCGAGTCGGAGGAGCCGGGGCCGTGGACGGTGACATCGAGCTGCGCGTGGACGGGCGGCGCAGGCGGTTGCGCGTGGACACCAGGACGACGTTGCTGGACGCGTTGCGCGACGGGGTCGGGGCGACCGCGCCCAAGAAGGGGTGCGACCACGGTCAGTGCGGCGCGTGCACGGTGCTGCTCGACGGACGCCGGGTCATCACCTGCCTCACCCTGGCGGTGGCGCACGACGGGGCGGAGGTCGTCACGGCGGAAGGGCTCGCCCACCGTGACCGGTTGCACCCGGTGCAGGAGGCGTTCCTGGAGCGGGACGCGTTGCAGTGCGGGTTCTGCACGCCCGGCCAGGTGTGCTCGGCCGTCGGCGTGCTGGACGAGGTGGCGGCCGGTCACCCGAGCGCGGTCACGGCGGACCTGACCGGCCCGGTGGAGCTGACCGACGACGAGATCCGCGAGCGGATGAGCGGGAACCTGTGCCGGTGCGGCGCGTACGTCAACATCGTGGACGCGGTGCGGGACGGTGCGCGGTGATGCCGTTCGACTACCGCCGCGCGCCCGATCCCGAGAGCGCCGTCGCCGCCGCGACCGGGTGGGCCGGAGTGGCGTTCCTGGCCGGCGGCACGAACCTGGTCGACCACCTGAAGCTCGGCCTCACCTCGCCCGAGGTGCTGGTGGACATCACCGGGCTGCCGCTGGACGAGGTGGACGAGTTGCCGGACGGCGGGCTGCGGATCGGGGCGACGGTGCGCAACGCCGACCTGGCCGCGCACCCGGTGGTCCGGCGGGACTACCCGGTGCTGGCGCGTGCGCTGCTGTCCGGCGCGTCCGGGCAGATCCGGAACCTGGCCACGACCGGCGGGAACCTGCTGCAGCGGACGCGGTGCGTGTACTTCCAGGACCTGTCGACGCCGTGCAACAAGCGTGAGCCGGGCACGGGGTGTTCGGCGATCGGCGGCTACACGCGGCACCACGCGATCCTGGGCGCGTCCGCGCACTGCGTGGCCACGCACCCGTCGGACATGGCGGTGGCGATGGCGGCGCTGGACGCGCAGGTCGCCGTGCTGGGCACGGCCGGGCGGCGGGTGGTCCCGCTGGTCGAGCTGCACCGGCTGCCCGGCGACGAGCCGCACCGCGACACCGTGCTGGCGCCGTCGGACCTGATCACGGCGGTGGACCTGCCGCCGCTGCCGCCGGGCACGCGCTCGCTGTACCGGAAGGTGCGCGACCGGGCGTCGTTCGCGTTCGCGCTGGTGTCCGTCGCGGCCGTGCTGCGGGTCGAGGACGGCGTGGTCGAGGACGTGCGGATCGCGCTCGGTGGTGTGGCGCACAAGCCGTGGCGTGCTCGGCGGGCGGAGGACGTGCTGCGCCGGGAACCGGCCGACGAGGAGGCGTTCCGGCGAGCGATCGACGCGGAGCTCGCGGGCGCGGCGCCGTTGGAGGGCAACGGTTTCAAGGTGCCGCTGACCCGCAACACGGTGGTGTCCGCGCTGCGCGAGCTGAGCCGGGAGGAACGATGACCGGCCTGCTGCGACCGCGCGTGCTCGGCACGTCGCCGCGCCGGGTGGACGGCCCGGCCAAGGTGACCGGCACCGCGCGGTACGCGGGCGACCAGCACGCGGTGGACCCGGCGTACGTGCACCTGGTGCAGGCCGATGTCGCCCGTGGCGTGCTGACCGGGGTGGACGTGAGCGCCGCGCGGCTCGTGGACGGCGTGCTGGCCGTGCTGACACCCGACAACGCGCCGCGCCTGGCGTCCACAGAGGACGCGGAGCTGGCTGCCTTCCAGTCGCACGACATCGCGTTCCGCGGCCAGGTCGTCGCGGCCGTGGTCGCGCGCACGCGGGAGATCGCCCGGCAGGCCGCGGCGCTGGTGCACGTCGAGATCGACCACGAGCCGCACGACGTGCACCTGAGCGCCGACCGCGACGACCTGTACGCACCGGAGCAGGTCAACACCGGCGCCGCGACCGACACCGAGCGGGGTGACGTCGCCACGGGCCTCGCGCACTCGCCGTTCACGCTCGACCAGACCTACACCACCGCCTGGTACAACAACAACCCGATGGAGCCGCACACCACCACGGCCCTGTGGCTGGACGGCGACCTGGCCCTGTTCGACTCAACGCAAGGCGTGCACACCACCCGTGAGGCGACGGCGAAGGTGTTCGGGCTCGACCCGCGGCACGTGCACGTGATCTCGCCGCACGTCGGCGGCGGCTTCGGGTCCAAGGGCACGGCGCACGTCCACGTGGTCATCGCCGCGCTGGCCGCCCGAGCGGTGCCCGGCACACCGGTCAAGCTCGCGCTCACCCGGCAGCAGATGTTCTCCCTCGTCGGCTACCGGACGCCCACCATCCAGCGGGTCCGGCTGGGCTGCGACGCGGACGGGCGGCTGGCCGCGATCGCGGTCGACGCGATCGGTCAGACGTCCCGGATCAAGGAGTTCGCCGAGCAGACCGCGGTGCCCAGCCGGATGATGTACGCCGCGCCGAACCGCCGCACGACCCACCGGCTGGCCGCGTTGGACGTCCCGATCCCGGCGTGGATGCGCGCACCCGGCGAGTGCCCAGGCATGTTCGGGCCCGAGGTGGCGGTGGACGAGTTGGCGAACGCCTGCGGCGTCGACCCGGTCGAGTTCCGCGTCCGCAACGAGCCGGACGTCGAGCCGGAGTCGGGCAAGCCGTTCTCCAGCCGCAACCTGGTCGCGTGCCTGCGCGAGGGCGCCCGCCGGTTCGGCTGGGAGCACCGCGATCCCGCGCCGCGAGCCCGTGAGGAGGACGGGTGGCTCGTCGGCACGGGCGTGGCGGCGTCGACGTACCCGGTGACCCGGACCCCGGGTTCGTCGGCCACGATCCGCTGCACGGGCCCCGGTCGCTACCGGGTGCGGATCGGCGCCGCCGACCTCGGCACCGGCACGTGGACGTCACTGGCGCAGGTCGCGGCCGACGCGCTGGGCGTGGACTTCGCCGACGTGGAGCTGCTGATCGGCGACACGTCGCTGCCCAAGGCGTCGGTGGCGGGCGGTTCGTCCGGCATCACGTCGTGGGGCTCGACCGTGGTGGCCGCGGCCGAGGCGTTCCGCGAGGAGTTCGGCGACGACCCCGCCGAGGGCGACGAGGCGGGCGCGCAGATGCCCGAGGCGAGCGACGAGTACGCGATGCACGCGTTCGGCGCGCAGTTCGCCGAGGTGCGGGTGCACGTCGACACCGGGGAGGTGCGGGTGCCGAGGCTGCTCGGCGTGTTCGCGGTCGGCCGGGTGGTGAACCCGCGGCTGGCCCGGTCGCAGCTCGTCGGCGGCATGACCATGGGCCTGTCCATGGCGCTGCACGAGCACAGCGTGGTGGACGAGCGGTTCGGGCACGTGGTCAACCACGACTTCGCCGAGTACCACATCGCCACCAACAGCGACGTGCCGCGCGTGGAGGCGCACTGGGTCGAGGAGCACGACCCGCACACCAACCCCATGGGTACCAAGGGCATCGGGGAGATCGGCATCGTCGGCACCGCCGCCGCCATCGTGAACGCGGCACACCACGCGACGGGCGTCCGCGTCCGCGACCTGCCCCTGACGCTGGACCACTTCCTCGACCGCGCCTGACGACGCCGTCACCCACTCGGGTCGACTTCCGGTCCGCGCTCGCGCTCCCGGGCCACGATGGGGTGATGCGAGAACACGAGGAGTTCGGCGACGGCCGACACGAGAAGAACCCGGCCCGACCACCCGCGGCCGGGGTCGGGCCGGGCGGGCTGGTCGGCCTGCAACAGGCCGCGGGCAACCACGCGGTCACCCACCTCGTCCAGCGGATGAAGCGGCAGTGGAACGCCTCCGGTGACCGTGACACCCCGTACCCACCGTTCCCGCCGGTCCCGTCAGCCCCACCGGTCCCGTCGGGTCAGCAGGCACCCGGACGGCAGCCACCACCCGGACGACCGGCACCGACGCCGAGCCCGACGCCCGGTCCACCGACGAAACGGGCGAGAACCACACCGGCGCCTCCTGCCCCGACACCGACCGCCACGACAACGACAACGACGACCACAACCACGACCCCGAGTCCCACCTCGGTCACGACCACCACCCCCGCCACGACGCTGCCGCCCCTGATCGCGCCCGGGGGGAAGTCGCCGCGCACGATCCCGGTGTGGCCGACGCCCAAGAACTCGTCGCTCGTCCGGCTGCCGGACCGGGAAGCCCGGAAGAGGTCGGCCCAGGCCATCCGAAAGGAGCAGGTCCACCGCGCCAGCCTGAAGGAGATCCTGAAGACGACGCCGCAGCGGTACTCGGAGAAGAAGCAGGCGACGGTCTACCAGTGCGCGATCTGCCTGGAGTACACCCGGAAAGCCCACTTCTCCGCAGACCACATCAAGGCCTGGGCGGACTTGGTCGCGGACGACTTCGCCGACTACGAGACGCCCAAGACCCCGAACGACATCCGCAAGATCTACAACGACCTGGACAACCTGCGGGCCACCCACCAGGGGTGCAACAACAAGCGCAACAAGAACCTCCGGACCGACACGGACGTCGCTGCCAAGGTCGCGCCGCCACCGCCGGACCACGGGTTGAGTGCGGGCCGGGCGGTCAAAGAGCTGGCGTCGACCATGACCACGGCCCAGCTGGGGCTGGCGTACAAGTACCTGGTGGCCATCAAGGCAGGCACGATCACGACCGAACCCGCGACAACGACCACGACAACGACCACGACAACGACCACCGCCGCCGCCGCTACCACCGAAGACACCACCACCTGAGCCGTCCCGTCGAGCGCGTCAAGGCAGCAGCACGTCCAGGAACGGGTTGCTGAACACCCGGTGCGGGTCGAAGGCGTTCAACGCGGTGAGCGCGGCGTCCCAGCTCGGGTTCGGCCCCTGGCGGTAGGTGTCGGGGACGGTGGAGGTGAGCATGGTCCGGTCGGCCCACGCCGCCTGGTCGGTGTAGGCCCAGCCCTTGGACCACTCGGCCCGGGTCGCCGCGTACCCGCCGGTGTACCGGGTGAAGAAGAACTGCTCCAGCTCGCGGTAGAACGCCGCCGCGCCCGGCGCGGTCGGGAAGGTCAGCACGTCGAACCACACGGCGACGTCCCACTCGGGGTGGTCCTCGCGTGGCCGCACGGCCGACAGCAGCGGTGTCCGCGCGCCGGGCACATCGACGTGCGCCGGGTCGTCCAGGCCGCCGACGCGGATCTCCACCTGGCCGGTGACCGGGAACAGCCCGCGCCGCTGGTAGGCCGCCAGCAGGTCTTGGTAGTACGCGGCGAAGTCGCTGACCACGCGCTGGACTTCGGCGCGACTGGTCAGCACCGCGTACCCGTTCGCGGTTTCGCGCAGGGTCGTCGGCTTGACGTACAGCATCAGGTTCTTCGACGCGCCCCACAGGTCCGCGCTGAGCGTGGCGGTCAGCCCGGTGGCGGCGGTCGTGTACTGCAACTGCCCGAACGTCGGGGTGAGCGCCCACGCGCCGGTGATGAGCAGGTCGGCGAGGTCGGAGACCGGTTTGGGCACGTTGTCGGAGAACGGGTAGTTGTACGGCGTGAAGACCTGCCGCGAGGTCGGCGGCTTGGTCGGCGCGACGCTCCACGTCTTGAGCCACGGGCGGTCGGTGAAGGCGAACCAGATCGCCTCGATCCGACCGGCCTGGTCGAGGAAGCTCGCGAACGTGCGGGTCGCGCCGCTGCCCGGCGGCGCGAACAACTCGCTCGCCGGGATGTCCACCCGGCTCACGCAGCGCAGGTTCCGGTTGGCGCCGACGCGCAGCGTGACCTCGGTCAGGAACGCGCGGCCCACGTGCGTCAGCAGCGCGGCGCACTCGGGCTCGTCGCGCCGGAACGTGCGCAACCGGTACTCGCCGCCCTCCCACACCACGGCGGTCAGCGAGATGATCAGGTTGCTGAGCGAACCGTAGGTGTGGCCGGGCGGCCGGGTCTCGCCGACGGCCGGCACGGACGTGCCGTGGCCGTTGATCGCGAGCACGCCGCCGACGGTCAGGTCTCCCGGCGCGGGGGTGTTGGTCACGCCGAGGCCCGCGTCCTCCAGGAACGCCAGCAGTTGGTCCATCGACGCGCCCGTCTGCGCCCGGACCGCGTTCGGCAGCGCGGTCATGGCCGTGAGGTGCCGGGTGGTGTCGACCAGCACGACGCGGTCCGCGCCGGTGGTGCCCGGGGTGACGGTGAGCGGCGCCCACCCGTGCCGGAAACCCTTGGGCCGCAAGGTGAAACCCTGGCCGTGGGCCCAGTTCGCGAGGAGCACCACGTCGGCCGGGGTCCGCGGGGCGCACGTCCACAGGTCGTCGGTGCGGATCTCCCCCGCCCAGTTCTGGTAGGCCTGCCGGTACAGGTCGATCGCCGGCGGGAAGGCGGGCGGCGGGTCACCGGCGGCCTCGCCCGGTGACAGCACGCCGACCGGTAACCAGGCGACCGCGGAGGCACCGAGGAAACGGCGGCGGGAGAAGGAATCGCCGAAGTGGCTCATGAGCCGACCATAAGTGCGCCTGTCGCGGGCTGCCCGTTGCCGGAGGGAGGTTGGGCCGAACAGCGCAGCCGGGTCGTCTCGGTTGGTTCTTCATCGGGCAAGAATCCGGTCGCCCGGCGCGGGCCGGTGGCGTTACGTTCCTTCGGTGGCGGAGATCAGCGGCACGTGCGACGACCGGTTCCACGCGGTGCGGGACGCCTTCGCGGCGTCACTGGACGGGGACGACGTCGGCGCGTCGGTCGCGGTGCACGTGGACGGCGAGCCGGTGGTCGACCTGTGGGGCGGGTACGTCGACGCGGCCCGCACCAGGCCGTGGGAGCGCGACACGATCGTCAACGTCTGGTCCACCACCAAGACGATGGTGGCGCTGTGCGCGTTGATCCTCGCCGACCGCGGCGTGCTGGACCTCGACGCGCCGGTCGCCCGGTACTGGCCCGAGTTCGCCGCCGCGGGCAAGGACGGCGTGCTGGTGCGGCACGTGCTCGGCTACACCGCCGGTCTGCCGACGTGGACCGAGCCGATCACCGTGCCGGAGCTGTTCGACTGGGACGACGCGACGGCACGGCTCGCCGCGCAGCCCGCCCGGTGGGAGCCGGGGGCGGTCGGCTGCTACCACCCGTTGACGCAGGGTTTCCTGATCGGCGAGGTGATCCGCCGGGTCACCGGGCGCGGTGTCGGCGCGTTCTTCGCCGAGGAGGTGGCCGGGCCGCTGGGCGCCGACTTCCACATCGGCCTGGCCGTCGAGCACGACCACCGGGTGGCGCCGGTGATCCCGCCGCCGGGCACGTCGGACAGCGCGGCGCCGGGGTTGCCCGGTGAGCGGCCCAACCCGACCATCGTGGCGCAGGACGCGAACACGGCGGCGTGGCGACGGGCGGTGATCCCGTCCGCGGGCGGGCACGGCAACGCGCGGTCGGTGGCGCTGGTGCAGTCGGTGCTGGCGTGCGGTGGTGAGGTCGGCGGCGTGCGGCTGCTGTCGGAGGCCGGGTGCCGACGGGTGCTGCAGGAGCAGTTCCGGGGCGTGGACCACTACCTGGACGTGCCGATCCGGTACGGGTTGGGTTACCGGGTGGAAGGCAGGACGTGCTCCTGGGGCGGGTGGGGCGGTTCGGTCGTGGTGGCCGACCTGGACACCCGGATGACGGTGTCGTACGTGATGAACCAGATGCTGGACCAGGGCGCGCTGGGCGACAGCCGCGGTCTCGGCCTCGTGCTGGCCGCCTACGGCGGGCTCGCTGCCGCGGCCTGAGCGCGTCTCCTTGCCCGATGGGGCGAGGGTCGTGCCCCGCCGTTGTCCTGAGGGTCGTTCCCCGGTCGGCCGCGTCCGGTGAAGCTGGTGTGGCGTGCCGGCTCGACGGAGGGGCGGCTCGACGGAGGGGCGGAGGGGCGGAGGGGCGGAGGGGAACGACATGCGGGTTCACCGAGTGCCCGGACGGGTCGCGGAACAGGGGTGACGGCCCGCGCGTGTCCGACCCGGCGGACGAGTTCGAGCGGCAGGCCGAGTCCACCGCGGCGGCAGCGGTGTCCGGCCACGTGCACGACCTGGCACCCGCAGCGCACGGCGCCGTTGCGACGGCACACGTCCCGGTGCAGCGCGTCTCCGACGACGAGGAAGAGGACGAGGAGGACGACGGGCTGCCCTTGATGGCCACGGACGAGTTCGAGTCCACCACCTCCTACTCCAGTCGGTACGGCAGGGAGGTGCGTGACGGCTGGCGCTGCTGAGTGCCGTGGTGGCACAGGTGGACACGCTGGTCGAACGGGGGTTCACGCCGGAGGTCCAGGTCGTCGCGTCGGTCGCGGACAGCGGGCTCCGCGCGCTGCTCCTCGGGCACACCCGCAAGAAGAACGTGGTGGACCTGCTGGAATCGCGCATCGACAAGAACTTCATCAAGGCCCGGTCCGCGGTCGGCACCGGTCACGCCCGGGTGACGGTGTCGCTGTCGCCGACGTAGTGGCGGGCCGGGTCACCCCAGCCTGACGGGCAGGGTGCGGTGGCCGTTGGAGATGAACGACGCGACCGGCTCCAGCTCGTCCGCGGGCACGGCAAGCGCGAGGTCGGGGAAGCGGCCGAACAGCGCGGGCAACGCCACCTCGGCCTCGATGCGGGCCAGTGGCGCGCCCAGGCAGAAGTGCACGCCGTGGCCGAACGACAGGTGCGTCTTGTCGGCGCGGGTGATGTCGAACTCGTCGGCCGTGTCGCCGTGGTGCGCCGGGTCGCGGCCCGCTGAGGCGTAGCCCGCCAGGATCGCCTCGCCCTGGCGGATCGTCACGCCGTCCAGTTCGATGTCCTCGACGGCGTAGCGCAGCGGCAGGTTCGCCACCGGCGCCTGCCACCGCAGCGACTCCTCGATCACGTCGGTCCACGTGCGTTCGCCGGACAGGACCAGGCGGAGCTGGTCGGGGTGGGTGAGCAGGGCGGTGATGGCCTGGTCGAGGAGGTTGACCGTGGTCTCGTGCCCGGCGGAGATCACCAGGATCAGGGTGTCGGCCAGCTCGGCCTCGGTGAGCCTGCCGCCGTCCTCCTCGCGGGCGGCGATCAGGCCGCTGGTCAGGTCGTCGCCCGGCGCGGCCCGCTTGGCGGCGACCAGGTCGTTCAGGATCTCGTAGAGCCGGACTTGGTTCGCGATCGCCTCCTCGGGCGTCGTCGTGGTGGCGAACAGGCTGTCCACGATCCGGTGCAGCTCGGGGCGCGCGTCGTCGGGGACGCCCATCAACCGGCAGATGACCTCGATCGGCAGGGGGTAGGCGAACCCGGCGCGCACGTCGACCAGGTCCGGTCCGGCGGCGAGCCGGTCGACCAGGTCGGCCGCGATCCGTTGCACCTGCGGCCGCAGCGTCTCGGTCCGGCGGGCCGTGAACGCCTTCGAGATCAACGTCCGGAGCCGGCGGTGCTCGGTGCCGTAGGCGGTGAACATGTTGTGCGCCGCGACCCAGAGGTACAGCGGCCAGTCCGGCCTGATGCCCGCCAGCGCGGGCCAGTGCCGGCGGGCGTCCTTGGACACCCGCGGGTCGGCGAGCAGGCCGCGCAGCAGGTCGAGGTCACCGACCGACCACGCCTCCACCCCGCCGGGTAACGCGACCTTGGTCGCCGGTCCGAGGGTGCGCAACATCGCCGCCTCGGCCTGGATGTCGCGGCCGGTGGGGTCCAGTACGTAGGCTTCCATGTACCCATCGTTACCGCATGATCACTGTGAGTACAAGGTGATTGTGCGGGTTGTGCAGTGGCAGCTGTAGAGCTGTGCAGCTGTAGAGCTGTAGAGCTGTAGAGCTGGAAAAGATTAAGAGCGTCCTCGCCGGACGGGCAGATCAGCAGGATGACATCCCCCGGTTCCGTCTCCGTCTTGTTCCGTTGGGACGCCCGTTGGGTTGGTGGTCCCGGGGTGCGTGTCATCCCACCGACCTCCCTCCGGGCTACCACACGCGTCAAGGGGGCGGTTCCAGCCCGACGCGCCGGTCATGCCGGAAGGTGCCCCCTTGACACGTGCGGTAGGGCTGCGCCAGGTCGGCGGGATGACACGAACCCCTACCGGTGAAAAGCGGAAGCGCATCGCGGCCGCACCGCCCCGACGCCGTTCGACCTCGCGCTCGCCGGCGGCTCCCGCGCGTGCCACTGGCGGCGGTCTAGATGTGTGGCAGTTCGACAGGACCGTGCGGCCGTTCAGGGGCTGCACCGGACGCGCGGGCGGTGGCGCGGTTCGTCGGGAGCAGGGTGTTCAGGTCGGCGTGACCGGCGAGGTGCGCCAGCACCTTGTCCACGGTGGACGGTATGCCGACGCGCAGCGGCACGCCGATCACCAGCAGGGCGCCGGCCGCGCTGCGGTGCACCAGGTGCATCTCCAGCGGGTCGGCGTGATCGGCGAACCGGTCGCGCACGGCGGCAGCCGTCGGACTCTGCGGTCTCCTTGCTCCGCTGACCGATTCGCGCACGGATGGCTATCGTTCAGCACTGTCCGTGACGGGGCCGGGAGCCGTGTCCTGAAGCGACACGGCTCGACCGGCCCCGCACCGTCGTCCGGGTGGCCCCCTCCCCCTGCACCCGGACGGGTCTGGCGACGGCGATCGGGTCGGCCCGGTCCCCACCCCCGGACGGGACCGGCTCGACACCGGTGGTTCGGCCTTCGCCCAGACCGTGCCGGTTCGACCGGCACACGTTCAGTGTGATGTCCCGCTGACCAGCGCCACGGCCGCGCGACCCTCGACGCGATGCCGAGCTCACGGGTGATCCGGCCTCGGAGTGCGTCGAGCCGGCACCACCCGCCGCCCTACCGGCGCGCGGAGCCCGCCGGGTGCGGTTCGCTCTCGTCGTCCAGTCCGATCACGGCCGGTGCGCCGACGACCTCCTCGACCATCAGCCCGCCGTCGGGCGACGGGCCGCGGTGCCAACGGTCGGTGTCGTCGCGCTGGTTGGCGCCCACGCACCACGACACGGCGATCATCGTGAAGAGCAGGGCCATCATCAGCACGACGGTTGCCTGCTGCGCGCCGGACCAGCCGCTGGCGAAGATCACCACGGCCGCGGTGATCGCGGTCGTGAACAGGACGGCGGCCATGGCCAGCACCGGCCGGGCGAGGCCCCTCAACAGGGGTAGGACGACGTCACGCAGGTGCAGCGCGCTCTCCGGTTCCTGGCGGCCCTCCACCGCGGGATCCGGTGACTCGGGGTCGGCCTGCTCGACGGGCGGGCTCGCCGGCGCGGGCACGCTGACCGACGCGGCTCCGCCCTGCAGCTCGCACCACACGACCATGACCTTCTCGACCTGCGGCTCGGGCAGCCCGCACGCCACGAGGAACGCCCGGACCTGCTCCATCTTCGTGGGCAGCGCGGTGTTCTTCTGGTCGTTGACGAACCGGTAGGCCGTGCTGCGCGGGATGCCCCCGCGGGCGGCGATCTCGGCCGGGGTGAGGCCGGACCGGACCTGGACCTTGCGCAGCAGCGAGATGAACTCCCCCGGGGTGCTCGCCTCCAGCTCGCCGTCCGGCACCGGCACGGCCCGCGGCTCGGGCTTGCGCGCCTCGGCGACGTACCGCGAGATCGGCACGACGTTCGCGGGCCTCGACGGTGTGGTCCGCTTCGCGGCGTCCAGCCGGCGCCACGCGTCGCGCAGGTGCTCGACCGTCGCCCGGTCGGCCGCGCAGGCGGTCAGGACCCGCTGGTAGAAGGACCATTCCCGGACCCGCTGCTGCACGCCGTCGCGCACGGCCTCGGTGGAGCGGCCGAGGTCCTGCGCGAGATCCTGGACCGACAGGCCGGCCCGTCTGAGCTCGACGCGGACGGCGCCGAGGAACGCGATCGCCGAGATGTCGTGCTCGCGGCCGGACGGTTCCGGTGCCGTCATGACGCGCACCTGCCCTGCCCGGTCCACCGACACGTGTGCGCCCGACTGTCGGATAACCACGACAAACCCATGACTCGCCCTCCGGGGTGAGGACGTCGTCGCGTGCTTCGGTGTTCTGGTCACCACAGTCGACGACGCCGTGCAGCCGAATCTTCTTGCCCAATCCGAGGAACCGCTCCCGCACGGCCAGTTGGCCCTGGACCGCACGACGTCCGGCCACCTCGCCGGACGCACAACGCTTACCACCACCACCTCGTCGTTTCCATCGACCACGACGGGTTCGCTGGTGACGGCCCTCCGTCTCACGGCGGGACGGCGTCCACCGCCCGTCCCACCGCATCCAGCGGCGTCCACGCCCGGCACCCCGGCCCGCCACCGCGCCCGGTCCCGTCCGCACCCCCGACCACCGACGAATCCGGTGTTTGCCCAGTTGACAGCGATCCCACGGCGTCCAACGGCTTGATCCCACGCCCCTGGGCCCCGGTATGGTCGTCGGGCAACCGCATTTCGACCCCGATCGCTCGCCGTGCAGCCGACGACCGGGGTCCGGCGGCCTCCTGTTGGCCCAGGAGACCGCCACCACTGCCACCCGCGTGACGACGACTTCAGCGGACGGAGAAGCCGAAGTCCGCGCGCACCTTCGCGTCGAGGTCCACGGGCAGGAGGAGCCGTCCGGCGTCGACCTCGGCCCGCACCGCGGACCGGCTCAGGCCGAACCCGGTCGTGAGCAGCTTCCCGACCCGGACGGGCGCGGGCAGCTCGAACCTGACGAAGACCTCGAACGACACCGGGTCGTCGTGCTCCAGGTCGTAGAACGGCAGGTCGGTCTCCAGCTCCCAGGTGCCGCCCCAGTCGAGCCGGTAACCGGACCTGCCCGCCAACGCCGCGTCCATGGCCACCTCGCGCACCGCGGCCGGGTCGTTGTCCTCGAACATCAGCAGCCGTCGGTGGTCCAGTGCCCGCACGTGGACGCGCTCGTGGACCGGGATCTTCGACGTGCGGCCGCACAGCTCGCAGCCGACCAGCAGCCAGACGTCGAGGAGCTTGCCGCCGGCGTTCACCCGGAACTTGCCGGTCGGGTGGTGTCGCGCGGACCTGCACGACACGCAGGGCTTGACGATGGCGGGCAGGCCGAGCTCCCTCACCACCCACAGGGATTTGCGGTCGACGTCGGCTGAGCGGGGCACACGGGTACTGCGGAAGTGGTTCACGGTTTCGGTGAACTCCAAGACTCACGGGGAGGCGCCGGGCGGCAGCGGTTCACCGCGCCGCGAGTCGCCTCCCGGATCCAGTGGCAGGCGGCGGGCGCCGGGAACCCGGTGCACCGCCGTGGGGCGCGACGTCGCAGATCACGTCGCGTGCGGGAAGTCCGTGCCTACTGGTCCATGCTCGCCATGATGTTCACCCGAAGGCCGTCGGGCAACGGGTTTTCAGTCCGGTGGGTCCGGTCCCGCGACCATGCGGCCGCAGGACCGGACGTCCTGACTACCTGACGCCCACCGGTTCGGCCACGACCAGCTCATCGGCGTTGGTGACCGAGATACCGGTGCCGGTGAACGTGTCGGACACGGTGTAGGTGCCGGTCGCGCGCACCAGCAGCGACATCCGCCACGTGTGCTCCGCCCCGGCGGCCACCGCCGCGTCGGCCACGACGGTGCCGGTCAACGCGCCGCCGTCGCGGGTCAGCGCCACGCGTTGCCACGTGCTACCGACCCTCAGCCGCAGCACCACGTCGCTCGGTGCCAGTGCCCGGTCGGCCGCGACGCGCACCGTCCACGACAGGGGCCCGGAGTCGGCGGTGCCGCGGTTGACCGCGCGAACGTCGTACTGGGTGTGCGTGCCCGGTGCGAACGTGCCGCGCGTGTCGGTCACGACCACGTCGGCCACCGGCTCCGGCCCGACCCGCAGCCGCGCCTCGCCGGTGAGGTCACCGGAGTAGCCGCCGGTGTCCACGTCCAGCGCCAACCGGTACGACCCGTGCGCGGTGCCCGGGTCGAGGGTGAACGCGTAGGGCCGCGCGTTCCAGTTGATCGAACCGGCCCGCACCGGGGTGCCGTCCGGCGCGAACAGCCGCAGGATCGGCTTGAGCTCGTTCGGCGCCGCCGCCCGGACCAGGCCCTCGACGTCCTCCAGCGCCGCCCGTTCCGGAAGGTTCAGGAACGGCCGCACGGCCGAGGCCATCACCGTGGCGAACGGCACGCCGTGCGCGTCGGTCACCGACCAGTCCACGGTGGCCTTGCCGTCCTCACCGACCACGACGTCGCCGAGCGAGACCTTCGCCGGACCGCCGAACACGAACGGGACGTCGTACGGGGTGGTCCAGTCGAGCCCGCCGACCGTCGTGCTGGGCAGGAACCAGTCCTGCTCCAGGTGGCGCACCGAGTGCACGGTGACCGCCTCGTACCGGTCCAGCGTCGCCACCAGGGTGCCCGGTTCGTAGCGGTACCCGTGCGGCGCGGTGCCCGCGGGCCGCAGGAACACCGAGCCGGTGTGCCGCGCGTCGGCGGCGTCGAGCGCGATGTCGGCCCGCACGGCGAAGTTCTCGCCGATGGACGACGTGCGCACACCACCGGCGAGCACCCGCGGTGCGAACGTGACCACGTCGTCGTCGATCACGGTGATCTGGCGGTGCAGCAGGTAGGCGTCGCCGCCGCCCTCGGGCGTCGGCTTGCGCACCACCAGCGTGTACCGGCCGACGGTGTCCGGGATCTCGAACGACAGCCTGCCCGCGCCGTCGGTCTTGCCGAGCCCGCGGACCTGGCCACCGCTGATCAGCTCGACCACCGCACCGGCCAGCGGGCCGACCGCCGCCGCACCCGGCGCGTCCACCGTGGACACGGCGAGGTCGACGCGCGGCGCGCGCACCCGGAACGAGCCGGTCAGGTGCCCGACCTCGACCGTGAAGGTGCCCAGCTTGTCGGGGTCGACGGTCCACGTGACCGTCTTCGACTGGCCGGCCGCCAGCTGCACGGGCGTGGTCGTGTGGGCCGTGCCGCCGACCTTGAGCACCGCGTTGTAGGTGCCCGCCGACGAACCGACGTTTTTGACCTGCACCGTCACCGTGACGTTCTCGCTGGCCTTCACCAGGCCCGGCGACACCTTCAGGTCGTGCAGCGCGTAGTAGGGCTGGTCCGGGTCCGGCGCGGGCGAGGCCCAGTCGATCGCGCGCAGGAACAGGTCGGTCGCCTGGGTCGTCCAGTCGGCCGGGCCCCTGGTCGCCGACACGCCGTGCAGCGACAGCAGCACGTGCCGGTTCTTGGCCCGCTGGTCGACGCCGATGCCGCCGCCCATCACGCCGTCGACCGTCCGGCCGAGGCCCGCGATGGTCTGCCTGCCCTCACCGGAGTAGCCGTCGAACCACGCGACCCACTTCGCCCTGGTGCTGTCGTCGAGCGGGATGCGGTCGCCGACCGCGTACCCCTCGAAGATCGGGTGCGCCGCGGTCACCTCGTAGTACGACACGGCCGACGTGCTGCCGCCGGAGTTGTACCCGGTCGACACGGGCTGCCCGGTGTGCTTGGACAGCTGCCGGATGCCGTTGCCCGTGGTGTTGGCGTGGTCGGTGAAGATCACGCCGGTGCCGTTGGCGTCGGTCGCGTCCAGGAACGCCTGGAACCTCACCGGGTCGTAGTTCGAGGTCAGGATGCCGTAGCCGAGCACGACGGTCGCGTGCTGCGCCGCCTTGTCCAGCTCGTTCCAGTTGTAGTACGCGGTCTCGACCCCGCGTGGCGCGAACACGACGTCGCGGTACTGGTTCGCCCGCGTCTCGGAGCTGTCCACGATCGCCACCTTGCGCGCCGGTGGGCCGAACGTGAAGTCGGCGGTGGTGGCCTCGCCCGCGACGACGGTCACCTCGACCTCGCCGGGCGCCCGGAACGTCGGGTACGAGGCGGCCACCCGGTAGGTGCCCGCGGGCACGCCGTTGATCGTGTACGTGCCGTCGGCGCCGGAGACCGCGGACAGGTCGGCGGGCACGCCGAGCACCTTGACCGTGACGCCGGGGATCCCGGCGCCGGAGCCGTCGAGCTTGGCCACACCGGTCACCCGGCCGTAGGGCGCGGGGGTGAGCACGACGTCGACCGCGGTGAACGAGCCGGGGGCGACCGTGGCGTTCGCCGTGGTCTTGCCGAACCCGAACGCCTCGACGGTGACGGTGTAGTCACCGGGTTCGAGCCTGCTGGTGAACGAGCCGTCCGCGCCGGTGGTGACGGTGCGGCCGCCCGGCTCGACCCGGACGGTGGCGCCGGCGACCGGCGAGCCGGACGCGGCGTTGGTGACCACGCCCCGCACGCCCGAGTCGAGCGCGACGAACCGGGTCGCCTCGTAGGCGTTGATGCGGCCCTTGCCGAACCGGGTGTCCGGCGGGGCGCCCGCGTACCGGTCGTCCCAGAACGCCGTGTCCGCCAGCACGTCCACCACCTCGGACACCGGCAGGTCACCGGCGGCCGACAGCATCAGCGCGACGGTGCCCGCCGTGTGCGGGGTGGCCATCGACGTGCCGGACAGGGTCCGGTAGCCGCCGCCCGGCGAGGCCGAGTGGACGTCCACGCCCGGTGCGGAGATGTCCGGCTTCACCCAGCTCGTCGGCCACTCGGCGGGCGGGTTGGTCCACTGGTCCTTGCGCACGACGGCGCCGCAGGAGAACGACGCGACGCTGTCGGAGCTGTCGGTCGCGCCGACGCCGACGGCTTCGAACACGTTGCCGGGGCTGGCCGTGCCGAGAGAGCCGCAGTTGTTGCCGATGGCGAAGGCCGGGAACGAGCCGAGCGCGCGGATGGCCCGCGTCGGCTGGACCATCGCGGCCTGGAAGCCGTTGCCGCCCAACGACATGCTGACGATGTCCGCGGGGCGTCCGGCCGGGTTGCCCGCCGCGTCGACCGGCGCGATGGCCCACTGCATGCCCGCCGCGACCTGCGCGAACGAGCCGCTGCCGCCGGGGATCACCAGGCCGTGCATCATCTCGGCGCCGGGTGCGACGCCGATCGCGGTGCCGGAGGTCGCGCCGCCGTGGATGGTGCCCGCCACGTGGGTGCCGTGGTAGGCGGAATCACGCGGCGCGGAGGCGACGAGGTTGCCCGTCGAGTCGAACTCCATCCAGCCGCCGGGGTGCTTGGCGTCGGCCGGGTCGTCGGTGACCATCTTGCCGGCCAGGTCCGGGTGGGTGATGTCCACGCCGGTGTCCAGGGTCGCGATGCGCACGCCGCTGCCGTCGACACCGAGTTCGCCCCAGACCCGGGCCGCCTCGATCTTCTGCAGGCCCCAGGTGAGCTCGGCGGCCGGGGTGACCTCCGCGGTGCTCGTGACCGGGTCGGGCGCGGTGAGCTCGAAGTTCGGGATCAGCTGCTCCACGCCGGACACGGCGGCGAGCGAGTCGAGCGTGTCGACGTCCGCGGGGAACTCGACCAGCAGCATGTTGGTGAGCCAGAAGCGGTTGACCACGGTCGCGGTCTCGCCGATCGCCTCGGCGACCTCGGCCTGGGTGTCGGCCGCGTGGTCGCGGAGGGTGGCGAGGACCTCGTCGCGGTCGCCGGACAGTTCGGCGTTCGGGAGCATCAGCAGCGCCCGCACCGGCTCGCCCGCGGCGGTGGCGCGGACTTCGGCGACGAGTTCGGGCGCGACGGTCGCGGAGGTGGGGTCGGCCGGTGGCGCGGAGGTCGGGGCGAGCGCGGCGAACAGACCCACGGCGGTCGCGAGGGCGAGCCCGGGTCTCGTCCAGCGTCTCGGAGAACGTCTGTGCTCGGGCAGGGGCAGGTGGCGCATCCGGCGTCTCCTAGGTGTGAAGTTTTTACCCCTAAGACGATGGTTGAAATTCACTTTCGGTCAAGAGATCGCCCGGCGCTACGTTCGGACCCGAATGCCACATCCCGCCGCACCCGGTCGCGCGCGACATCGAGGCCGGACGGTGTTCACAACACGTTGTTCAGCTCGCTCGGGCTGAACCTGAACACGCGCCGCGCCGCTTGACTGGCGGCCTCACCACGGGGCTCGTGGCGCGAACACCGCCGGCGCCACGAGCCCCTCCCCCACGAAATACGGAGGCTCCGTGGCGCGAAGAGCAGTGGCGCTCGCACTCACCGCCGCACTGGTCGCGGCAGTGCCCGCGCACGCCGCACCGGACCGGACGCGGCACGGCGGCGGGCCGGGCGAGGCGTCGCCGACCGATCGGAAGACGGTCACGCTCGTCACCGGCGACCGGGTCGTCCTGGCCGGTGACCGACTCCTCTCGATCACCCCCGCCGCGCACCGGGGGAACGTCCCGTTCCAGGTCACCCGGCACGGGGGCAGGCTGCACGTCGTCCCCGCCGACGTGGCGGGCAAGCTGGCCGAGGGTCGGGTGGACCGGCGGCTGTTCGACGTCACCGGGCTGGTCGAGGCCGGGTACGACGACGCGCACCGCGACACCGTGCCGGTGATCGTCTCCGGTGGCCGCCCGCCGTCGGGTGCGCGGGTGGCCGACGCGCTGCCGACCGTGGACGCGGTGGCGGCCGAGGTGCCGAAGGCGACCGGGTGGCGGGACCTGCCCGAGGGCACGGGCAAGGTGTGGCTGGACGGGATGGCCCGCCCGCTGCTGGACCGCAGCACCGCGCAGGTGGGCGCACCGGTGGCGTGGGCGGCGGGGCTGACCGGCGCGGGCGTGACCGTCGCGGTGGTCGACACCGGTGTGGAGGGCGACCACCCGGACCTGGCCGGGCGGGAGGTCGCCGGGCGCGACTTCACCCACGAGCAGGACGGGATCGACCACTACGGCCACGGCACGCACGTCGCGGCCACCATCGCGGGCCACCGCGCGCCCTACCGGGGAGTCGCCCCGGACGCGCGGCTGCTCGACGCCAAGGTGTGCGACCGCCGGGGCTTCTGCCCGGAGTCCACGATCATCGAGGGGATGCGCTGGGCCGCGGAGCAGGGCGCGGACGTGGTGAACGTCAGCCTCGGCCTGGTCGCCAGCGACGACGTCGACCCGGTGGAGGCGGCCGTGGACGCCCTGTCGGCCAGCCACGGCACGCTGTTCGTCGTCTCGGCGGGCAACACCGGTGACCAGGCGGCCACGGTGCTCTCCCCCGGCACGGCCGACTCCGCGCTGACCGTCGGCGCGGTGCACCGCGACGAGTCGCTCGCCGACTTCTCCAGCCGCGGCCCGAGGCCGGCCGACGGCGCGGTCAAGCCCGACATCACCGCGCCCGGTGTGGACATCGTCGCCGCCAAGCCGAGCACCCAGGTCCTCGGCACACCGGTCGGCGAGCACCACATGGCCCTGTCCGGCACGTCCATGGCCGCACCGCACGTCGCCGGCGCGGCGGCGCTGCTGGCTCAACGGCACCCGGACTGGACCGGCGCTCGGCTGAAGGCGGCGCTGACCGCGTCGGCCCGGCCGAACCCGGCGCTGGGCGTGCACGAGCAGGGCTCGGGTCGCCTGGACATCGCCGCGGCGCTGGCCGCGACGGTCACCAGCGAGCCGACGTCGGTCGTCCTCGGCAGGCACGAGTGGCCGCACGACGACGACGTGCCCACCACGAAACCCCTCGCCTACCGCAACGACGGGGCACAGCCGGTCACGCTCGACCTGGCCGTCCAGGCGCGCGGACCGGCCGGCGCGGAACAGCCGGTGTTCTCGGTGTCCCCGACGCGGGTCACCGTCCCGGCGGGCGGCACCGCCGAGGTCGCCGTGACCGGTGATGCGCGGCAGGGGTCCGTGGACGGCGCGTACTCGGGTTCGGTGGTGGCGACCGAGGCGGGCGGCGCGGTGGTGCTGCGGACGCCGGTCGGGCTGCACCGCGAGGTGAAGAGCCACCCGGTCACCTTCGCCTACCCCGGCGCGCCGGAGGGCAGGCAGCTGACGCTGCTGCTGAACATGGTCACGGGCGCGCAGACCTACGTGCGGGACGGCACCGCGAGGCTGCCCGAGGGCGACTACGTGGTGCAGGCGCTGCTGGGCCCGGAACGCGGCCCGCACACCATGGTCTTCCGGCCGCACCTGCGGGTGGAGGCCGCGACGCACGTCGTCCTCGACGCGCGCACGGCCGGGCCGCTGGAAGTCGTCGCACCCGACCCAACGGCGACGCCGGACCTGCACCGCCTGGTGGTCGAGCGCAGGCTCGGCGAGCACACCGCGAGCGTGGCCGTGCACCACCCCGGCGGCTTCCCACCCGGCACGCGGGTGGGCCACGCGGGGCCGTCGCTGCCCGCGGGCGAGTTGGACGTGTTCGTGGCCGCGCAGTCCGCGAGCCCTTCGGCCGCCTACTGGCTGGGGTGGGCGGTGCAGGGCCGGGTGCCCGACGGGTTCGTGCGCCGGCCGCGCGAATCCGACCTGGCCAAGGTGCGCACCACGATCGCCCTGAAGTCCTCCGGCGGGCCGCGGGACCTCGGCGGCCACGTGGTCACGCCGTCCGGTAGGGCCGGTCCGATGTTCTTCACCGACGTCACCTCGACCCCGGTTGCCACGAGGTACACGACGCCGGACATCGGCTGGCGGGCGTTGTTCTTCGACGAGAGGTTCTTGATGAGCGGTAACGAGGAGCGGTACGGCGCGGGCCTGACCTACGACAGGTCGTTCGGCGCGCCCGTCATCGGCCCGGTGATGTACTCCGGTGACTACCCGAACCTGACGCGCGCCGGGAACGAGATCGCGTTGTCGCTGTCGCTGTTCGGCGACCGGGAGGGCAACGAGGGTTACTCCCGGACCACGTCCGCGCGGACGGCGCTGTACCGCGACGGTGAGCTGGTGGGCGAGAACGACAGCGCCGGGCACGGCGTGTTCCGGGTGCCGCGGGGTCCGGGGTTGTTCCGGGCGCGGGCCGAGGTGACACGTGCGCCGGAGGTCTCGGACCTCAGCACGCACATCGTGGTCGACTGGACGTTCCGCTCGGACACGACCACCCGGGAACAGCGGCTGCCGATGTCGGTGGTGCGGTTCACCCCCGCGCTGGACCACGCGGGCAGCGCGCCCGCGTACCAGCCGCTGACCGTGCCGCTGGTGGTGGACCGGCAGCGCGGTGTGGACAACCCGCCGTTGCGCCACTTCCGGGTGGACGTGTCCTACGACGACGGGCAGAGCTGGACGAGCCTGCCGGTGTTCGGCCGCGCCGCGCTGGTGGGCAACCGCGCCGAGCCGGGGACGTTCGTCTCCCTGCGCGTGCAGGCCGACGACGGCCGGTACCGGAAGCTGAGCCAGACCGTGATCCGGGCCTACCGGCTGCGTTGACGGGTCCGTGACGGCGCCGGGTGGGCCACCGGCGCCGTCACGGGCACAGCGGTCGTGGCGACAGCCCCGGGAAGTGCGCCGCCCAGTCGACGTCGGCCGGGTCGGCGCACACGTCGCGCACCACGCGGTCGAGGTCCACCGCGAGCCGCCACAGCGCGCCTTCGCGCGTGGTGAGCAGCAGGAGTTCGCCGGTGGCGGGGTCGTAGCGGGAGGAGGTGAACTCCACGCCCGGCGCCCGCAGCGACAGCGGTTCCCGTCCGCCGGTGAGGTCCCACAGCCACACCGAGTCGCGGTGCACCGCCGAGACGGCTCGGCTGTCGTGGGAGAACTCGACCAGGGCCTGCCCGGGGATCGCGTCCGCCTCCAGCACCGGCGTCGTCCCGCCCGCGGGGCCGAGCACGGTGAGGTGCGCGCGGTCGAGGTCGGAGACGGCGAGCGCGCCTGCCGGACCGGTCACCAGCCCGAGCCGGGTGGAGCGGCTGAGCACCGGGGCCACCCGGCCGTCCAGGTACCGCACCTCCACGTCGCGGCGGTCGCCGTCACGGCGGACCACGACCACGCCCGTGCCGTCCTGCAACGGCATGGCGTTCTCGACGCCGTCGCCGGGCAGGCGCGTGGGTGTGGTGTCACCGGGTCGCCAGTAGACCGCGGCCCCGTCCTTGAAGCCGGCCACGAGGGTGCCCGCCGCGTCGATGCCCTGGGGGAACGGCCAACCGGTCACGGCGGACGTCCGGCGGGGTGCGTCGGGATCGGCGAGGTCCCAGATCTCGAAGTGGTCGGGGAAGACCACCGTGACCGCGGTGCTCTCGTCGGCGCTGACCAGGTTGAGGAAACCATTGGGCGGCACGATGATCCCACCGGCTTGCCGCCGGTCCGGACCGTCACCGACCCAGAGGCGGTAGGTGATCTCGTCGGATGCCCGGTCGTACTCGTCGTGCGTCACGGCGAAGCGGCCGGGTAAGCGCGCGTGCCCCTTGCCCAGGGTGGTGGCGGTGCTCGCGGCACGCGCCAGCAGCAGGGCGTCGCGGGCCTCGGTGGTGGGCGCGACGCGGTAGGCGGCCAGGGCGAGCGCCGCCGCGTCACGCGGGCGGGCCAGCAGGTCCAGGGCGGCGTCGGCGGCGCGCAGCGACAGTGCCTGGTTGCGCTCACGGGTGGCGGCGAACTGGGTGCTGACGGCGTAGGCGGTCGTGACGGCGAGCAGCAGGACGACCGCGGCGAGGCAGGCGACGAGACGCCGCAACCGCCGCACGCCCCGCCGGCGCAGCGCCTCCCGGTCCCGTTCGGCGGCCAGGCCCGCGTCGACGAACTCGCGTTCGGCCTCGTTGAGCCGGGGTGCCAGGCGACGTGCCTGCTCCAGGTGGACGCCGCGGTAGAGGGCGTCCGGGTCGCGGTCGTGCGCGCGCCAGGCGTCGGCGGCGCTGGTGAGCCTGCGGTGGGCGCGCAACGCGTCGCGGTCCTCGGCGAGCCAGTCCACCAGCCTCGGCCACGCGCGCAGCAGCGCCTCGTGGGTCAGTTCGACGGTGTCGCGGTCGAGCGTGATCAGCCTGGCCGCGGCGAGCCGGTCGAGCAGCGCGTCGCTCGCGGGCAGTTCGGCGCGGGACACCCGGCGGCGGGTGTCCTCGGTGCCGTCGCCGGGGGTGACCAGGCGCTGGAACACCTGCCGTGCCGCCTGCTTGTCCGGCTCGGGCAGCGCTTCGTGGACCTGTTCGGCGGTGCGGGCCAGGGCGTGTTCGACGCCGCCCGCGTCCTCGTAGCCCGCCAGGGTGAGCACCGCGCCGCGGCGGCGGTGCCACGTCTCGACCAGCACGTGCGAGGCCAACGGCAACGCGCCCTGGTGCGCGGCGACGTCCGCGATCAGGCGGGCCACCAGCGAGTTCTCCAGCGAGACGCCCCGGCGGGCGGCGGGCTCGATGACGGCGCGGCGCAGCTGTTCGGGGCTCATCGGGCCGACGAGCGACTGGGAGCGGTGCAAGGCGTCCAGCAGCTCGGGGTGGCGGGCGCAGTGGCCGTAGAAGTCGGCGCGC
Organism: Saccharothrix sp. CB00851; assembly: GCF_001905065.1. Classification (NCBI taxonomy): domain Bacteria; kingdom Bacillati; phylum Actinomycetota; class Actinomycetes; order Pseudonocardiales; family Pseudonocardiaceae; genus Saccharothrix; species Saccharothrix sp. CB00851. The sequence continues at coordinate 69,790 of NZ_LWLC01000026.1, read as the reverse complement.
ACGCCGAGGACGACGCGGGCGGCACCGGCGGCGTGGGTGAGCGCCCGCACCAGCCATCGGCGGTCGGGCTCCGCGCAGAGCGTGAACACCTCTTCGAACTGGTCGACCACCAGTAACAGGTCGTCCGCGGCCCGCCGCAGCAACACCCGAAGGTGCTCGGGGTCGGCGGCCAGTTCGGCGCGGACGTCGACCGGCGACCGGCGGCCGGCCAGTGCCGCCGCCAGCTCGGTGATCGGGTCCGAGCCCGGCGTGATGATCACGTGCTCGCCCCACCGCGCGGCCAGACCCGCGCGCAGCAAGGAGGACTTGCCCGCACCGGACGCGCCGAACACCCCGACGAAGGGCCGTTCGCGCACCAGCGCGAGCAGCCTGCCCACCTCGGCCTCGCGGCCGAAGAACCGGTCGGCGTCGGTGACCTGGTAGGAGGCCAGTCCCACGTACGGCGCGTCGCCGTGGTCCGCGGTCTCCGCCGCCAGTTCACGCCAGCGGGCCGTCCACTCCTCGACGTCTCCCCCGCAGGCGCGGACGAACGCCCTGGTCACCGCCAGGCTCGGCAGCCTGCGCCCGGACACCGCCTCGGACAGCGCGGCGGGCGAGTAGTTCGCCAGGCGGCCGAGTTCGCGGTAGGACGGCAGCCCGGCGGCGCGCCGCAGCCGCCGCAGGTCACCGGCGAACCTCAGCAGCGGCGTGTCCTCCTCGACCAGCGGACGTTCCAGGCGCGGCACCCGTACCCCCTTCGACACCTCGATTCTCCCGGTTGGAGATCGCGGGGCGAGGGCCGCCATCCGGACCAACGGACGCGCCGGTGTGCCCTCGTGCTTCGAGGGGCACACCGGCGCGGTTCACGGTCAGGGGCTGGTGCAGGTCAGGGCACCGGCCGTGGGGTTGCTCCCGCTGACGATGAAGCCGAAGGTGGTCGAGGCGTTGGGCGCGAGGGTGCCGTTCCACGCCGCGTTGCGCACCGCGGCCTCCGGGCCCGTCCCGACGAGCACACCGCCCCAGACCTGGGTGATCTGCCCGGAGCCCAGTGACCAGCGCACGGTCCAGCCGGTGATCGCCGAACCGGCCGTCACCTTGACCTCGCCCTGGTAGCCGCCCTGCCACGAGTTCACCGTGCGGTAGGAAGCGGCGCACGCACCGGTCGGCGGCGTCGTGGTGCTGGTCGTGGTCGTAGTGGTGGTGGTCGTTGTCGTTGTCGTTGTCGTGCCCGGCGGGTTGTCGGTCGGTGCGACGGCCCGGCCGGTCGACGGGGAGATCATGCCGGCGCAGAGGTTGCGGGCGGCGAGGTTGGCGGCGATCTGGGGGACGGCGTTGATGGTGGTCTGGTAGCCGTCGTGCATCAGCATGACGCCGCCGTTCTGCAACGTCGACGCGGCTTGGACGATCTGGGCGGTGCTCGCGCCGGCCCAGTCGCGGGAGTCGACGTTCCAGAGCACCTCGGTCAGCCCGAACTGGGCTTCGACGGCTTTGAGGGTGCTGTTGGTCTCGCCGTAGGGCGGGCGGAACAGCTTGGGCGCGACGCCGGTCGCGGACTGGATCGCCTGTTGGGTCCGGGAGATCTCGGAGGTCATCTGGGCCTGGCTGAGCTGGGTCATGTGGGGGTGCGACCAGCTGTGGTTCTCCACCCACATCCCGGCATCGCGCTGGCTGCGCGCCAGTGCCTGGTTGGCCTGCACGGCGTTGCCCTGGTTGAAGAACGTCGCGCGCAGGCCCGCCGAGCGCAGCGCGGTGAGCAGTTGGGTGGTGGTGCCGGGCTTGGGGCCGTCGTCGTAGGTCAGCGCGACGTAGCCGCCGGAGCAGTCGGCGGCACTGGCCGCGGTCTGCGGCAGCACCACGGCCAGCGCGCCCAACAACCCGACCGCGCCGGCCAGCGCCGCGAGACGTCGCCGCGCACCGTGCGCCACCGGCCTGCCGGCGACGGTGACAGCAGTTCTGGACATCACTTCCTCCAAGGGTCGAACCGGCAAGAGTGACCGAAAGTTGCGATCGCTCAGCCTGAGTCTTTCGCAAAAGTAGGTCGGATGATCGACCGCGTCAACCTGGCAATTCACCTATAGAGACGCAAGACAGCAGGCAGACGCCGGCGATAGGACTATTCGCAGCAGCGGGCCCGGTGTCCGAAAGTTTCGACACTCATGGGCTGGTAGCCGGGATTCCGTGTTGATCGTTAGCTGGACGTTGGCGCGGCGTTGGTGGTGGTCATTTGACTGCCAGGGTCAGGCGTTTCACGTTGAGGAAGGCCCTGCTCATGGCAACAGGCACCGCCGAGGTGGCACCCGCGCACACCTTGCAGAGGAAGGTCTCGGTCGGGGCCGACGTCGACCAGCGGATCGAGACGATCGCCAAGGAGGCGGAGGCCGAGCCGCAGTCCGTGGTGGGCCTGCCGACCGGCGCCCAGGTCCCCGACGACCCGCTCGCGGCCCTGCGCGGCGTCGCCGGGTGGGCGGTCGACTACGTGACCTTCCTGCTCGAGCCGATCGAACAGCTCAAGGGCGACCAGCCGAGCGTGCAGGCCACCGTGGACGCGATCCGCTCGACCGCGGACCGGATGCGTGAGCTGGCCTCGACCCAGCGCGAGACGCTGGCCAAGCCCGAGGGGTGGACCGGCACGGCCCGGGACGCCTACCAGACCAGCATGGAACGCCTCGGCGACGAGCTGGACTCGCTGGCCAACGCCATGGCGGCGAAGGGCGTGGTCGTCGAGAACACCGGTGCGATGGTGCAGGCGCTGCGCGAGGCCCTGCTGTACACGGTCGACCAGTACTCCAACTCGCTGGCGCCGGGCGCGATCTTCGCCTACGCGTTCGCACCGGTCACGTTCGGTGTCTCGATCGCGATGTTCCTGGCCTCGGTGGTGGACAGCGCGAAGCAGCTCGGCATGTCCATGGCGGCCAAGATGGATGCCCTGAACGCGGCGCTGACCCGCCAGGTCGACCGGACCAAGATGCTCGACACCATCTCGGACGAGGTCGCGCAGGGCTGGGAGCGGTTCGAGGCCGCGGCCGGCGGCACGGCGATGAAGTCGGCCCAGGCCGTGTCCAGGATGGCGGTGAGCGAGCGCGACGCCCTGGCCGAACCGATGATGAGGGCCCAGCGGGTCACCGCTCAAGCCGTGCCGGAGACGATGGTCCAGCGCGAGCAGACAGTCCAGGCGGAACCGATGATGAGGGCTCAGCGGGTCACCGTCGAGGCCGAACCGGCGATGATGGTCCAGCGCGAGCACGTCGTCCAAGCCCAGCCGGCCGTGCAAGCCGAACACGTGGTCCACGCGCGTCCAGCCGTGCAAGCAGAGCACATGGTGCAGATGACCCGGGCCGAGGCACCTCTCTACCAGCAAGTCCAGCCGCTGCAGCCCACCCGGGCGGAAGCGCCCCTGTACCGCGAGCTGGAGCCGTTGCAGGCGACCCGCGCCGAAGCGCCCCTGTACCGCGAAGTCCAACCGCTGCAGGCCACCTACGCCGAGAATCCCGTCCCCCAGTACCAACCCGCCGAACCGGCGACGGTCCGCAGGGTCGACGAGGTCGAGTAGGCCGAGGCGGTCGGTTCCCGATCGCCCGCGCCGAAAACCTTCCACCCCCCTGCGTTCCGCGGAGGCAACGCCATGGTCACCAACTTCTCACCCACCACGATCAGCACGCCCCCACCCGGCGGCGGCCCGGGCTTCACGATGGACTCGGCCGCGATGGAAGGGCTCCAGCAGCAGGCCGACGAACTGCGCACCGGCTACCAGGACGTCTCGTCGTCGCTGTCCGGCCACACGTTGGCGGGCAACGCGCTCGGCACCGCCGGGACGTTCGCCACCGAGGCGTTCAACGCCTCCCTCCGCACGTCGGTCGAACTGGCGGGCAAGGCCGCCTCGACGTTGGGACTCGTCGGCGAGGGCCTGAGGGCCACCGCGCAGACCCAGCAGGAGGCCGACCTCTCCAGCGCCGATCACCTCACCAAGATCGAGACCGGTGAGCCGGCGCCGAGCCTGCCCGGTGCTCCCGCGGGCGGTGCCGGCGGTGGTGCGCCATCCCAGGGTCCCCCCGTCCCACCGGTCGAGAACGCCCCCGGCGCCGACAGCACCACCCAGACCTCGCAGTCCACCGGCGCGGGCGGTGGTGCTCCGACCGGCCAGGTGCCCCCGGCACCGACGGGCTCCGGCGCGCCCACCGGCGGTGCGCCGACGTCTCCGCCCGTCCCCAGCGGCGGCACGCCGGAACAAACCGCGTCCGCCGGGGCGTCGGGCAACCCTCAGCAGCAAGCAGCACCGCAACCCACGCCGGTGCCCGAGTTCCCGAAGATCCCCGACCCGCCGCCGGTCCCCGACGGCTCCTCGGGCGTCGGTTCGGGCGGCGGTTCGGGCGCACCTGGTGGCAGCGCGACCACACCGTCCGGCGGCACGACCCCACCGCCCATGCCGCCCATTCCCGAAGTACCGAAAGACCTGTTCAAGCAGCCCACCATCACCGACCCCACCACCGGAATCACCGGCGGCGGAGACGGCCACGGCTCCTCCGGCGGCGGCTCGGGCACGCCCGGCGGAAGCTCCAGTGCTCCGGGCGGTTCCGGCACTCCGGGCGGCAGCGCGACCGCGCCGTCCGGCGGCACGACCCCACCGCCGATGCCACCCATCCCCGAAGTGCCCAAAGACCTGTTCAAGCAGCCGACGATCCCCGACCTCGACACGGGTGGCGGCGCGGGGACCCCGTCGGCGGGCGGCACGCAGCCCACCGGCGACGGTCCCGGCGACCGGGGCGACCGCGCCCCCTCGGGCGAGGAACGTCCCACCCGTGATCCCGAAGACAGCGCACACGGCGGCGAGCACGGCGGTGGCGGTGGCGCAGGTGGTGGCGAGGACGACGGTCGGCCGCTGCCCGACCAGCACGGCTTCCCCGTCACCGAGGTGGACGGCAAGCCGTGCCTCGACCTGCGCGACCTCCCGGCCGAGGAGGGCGAGCGCTGGCAGGAGAAGATTCGCGACATCCTCGCCACCAAGGGCGAGGGGTCCTTCTTCTGGGCCGGCGACACCATCGACGCCGAGGGCCAGCGGCACTCCCTCATGGACCTGGCCGAGTTCATGACCAACCTGGACGCCCGCACCGAGCCCGGCCCTGAGGAGGCTGTCCGGGCGGCTGTCCAACCCGGACGCGAAGAGGCCGTCCACGCCACCGTCCAACCCGGACGCGAGGTCTCGGACACCGTCGCGGCCAGCCCCGCCCGCAGCGCCAGCGGCGATGTCTACGTCCTCGTCGGCCCCAACCGCGCCGAGGGCGACCCGGTCGAACTGGCGGACTTCCCGACGCTGCGCGACAACCCCCGGATCGAGCGCGTGTTCGCGATCGACGCGGTCACCGGCAGGGAGGTCCAGATCCACCCGAAGGTGTCCTGACCCCACCGGTACGTCCGAACGGGCAGCCGCGCGCCGCCCGTTCGGACGTACCGGCGGAACCGACCGCCGAGGCCGGTGTGGGAGGCTGCGCCCACCAAAGGCGTAGCCGGTGACGACCGGCCTGGCTTCGCGCGGTTCGACCAGTCGCCGGGCAAGAAGGTGCGCATCGGCGGCTCGGTCTCCAAGGAGTACTGGGGCGAGGGCTCCAGCCGGGCGCGCAACTGGCAGCGCTACGACCAGGGCGAGGACAAGCTGCACTTCGAGGAGGGCGTGGACGGCTACCTGGGCTGATCGAGGTGTCGTGATCGCGCGTGACGGGGCGGGCCCGGTGCCCGCTGGAGTCAGAGCGACGCGTGGTCGAAGTCCGGTGACACCACGGACGCGCGCCGGTGATCACGGCGGAGCACCGCGAGGACCGCCATCAGGGCGGCCACCAACGCGAACGCCGACGCGACGGTCAACGCCGAGAGCGGGCCGGCCGCGCCGACGACCGCGCCCGCCACCAGGATGCCGACCACGCCCGAGCAGGCGGTCACCGCGCCGACGGTGGCGAAGACGCGTCCCCGGACCGCCTCCGACGTCCGGGCCTGGACCAGGCCGTTCAGCGTCACGTTCTGCACCGAGCCGCACGCGCCGGCGACCAGCCACGCGACCGCGTTCACCACCACGTGCGGCACCTGCGCGGGTGCGGCCAACGCCAGCGCCAGCACCAGGTTCCCGACCGCGAAGGCGACGATCAGCGCCCGCGCGGTGGTGAAGCGGCGGCTCACGTTCGCGCCCAGCAGCAGGCCCGCGGTCCAGCAGGCGAGCACGGCGCTGTAGGTGAACGCGTTGCCGCCGATCGGGCCGAAGACCAGGAACACCTCGTTGACCAGCGCGATGGCCACCGCGACACCGACCACGGCCTGCGCGACGACCCGTCCCAGCAGCACCCGGTCGCTGCGCAGCAGCACCCAGCCGCTCCACTGGCCGCTCGCCGCCACGCCACCGTCGTCCTGCCCGGGGTCGCGGTCGACCCGCAGCCACAGCACCACCAGCGCGAGGTGCGTGAACGCGCACACCGCGTCGAGCATGACGGCCCACTCGACCCCCGGCCCGACCGCGAGCACGCCGCCGAGCACGATGCCCGCCAGGGAGCCGGTGTTCTGCGCCGACGACAACGCCGCGTGCCCGTCGGCCGGGTCGGTGGCCAGCGGGATCAGCGCGGACACGCACGTCCGCACGACGCTCCCGCACACGCCGAGCAGCGCCACCAGCCCGTACAGCACGGGCAGCCGCGCGTGCCCGAACAGCAGCCCTACCAGCAGCAACACCTGCGCGAACACCGCCACGCTGAGCAGCAGCCGATACGGGAACCGGTCGACCGCCCACCCGGCGACGGGCGCACCGAGCACCGCGCCGAACGCGACGACCACGAACAACCCGGCCACCGCGAACGCACCGGACCCGGCCAGCGCGGTGGTGAACCCGATCAGCGTGAGCTGCGCGCCGAACCCGGCCACCCCGGACCCGACCACCAGCACCGCCAGGTCCCGGTTACCCCGCAGACCGCCGAGCACTGCGACCATTCCGCTCCCCCGCCGCGTCGCCGGTACGGACCGAGGCGTCCACCTCGCGGTGCCGATCATGCCCGAAGATCACCTCGGCCGGCGGGCGGACCGGTCAGTCCGGTCGCACGACCACCAGGGGACACGGCGAGTGGTACACCAGGGCCTGGCTGGTCGAGCCGAGCAGCATGCCGGCGAAGCCGCCGTGGCCGCGGCTGCCGACGACCAGCAGCTGCGCGTCGCGGCCGGCGGCGAGCAGGGCCTTCGCCGGGCGTTCCCGGACCACCTGCCGGTCGACGGCCACGTTCGGGTACTTCTCCTGCCAACCGGCCAGGCGCTGGGCCAGTATCTGGTGTTGCTGTTCGTGCACCTCGTCCCAGTCGACGCGCAGCCGCGTGGCGTACGGGGTCTCGGCGAGCAACGCCGTCCACGCGAGCAGTGCGGTGAGCGTGGTGCCCCGCACCGACGCCTCCTCGAACGCGAACCCGATCGCCGCCTCGCCCGCGGTCGAGCCGTCCACGCCCAGCACGACCGGGCCCTCCGCCGGGTAGGGACCGCGGACGACGGCCACCGGGCACTCGCCGTGCGCGGCGACCGCCACCGCCACCGACCCGACGACCAACCCGGTGAACCCGCCCAGCCCCTGCGAGCCGAGCACGACGAGCCGGGCGTCCCGGGAAGCGGCGATCATCGCGGCGGCGGGTCGTTCGACCACCACCGACGTCTCCACCTCGGGCACGAGGTCGCGCACGCCGGCCGCCGCGTCCTCCAGCCACTGCCTGCCCTGCCGCTCGAACGCGTCCCGCACCTCGTGGCCGGTCAGCACCATCTCCGGGTAGCCGCGCGTGGGCAGCAGGTAGGCGTGCACGAGCCGGAGCGGCACGCGGTGCCGCACGGCTTCCTCCGCCGCCCACCTGACGGCCGTCAACGCCGACTCCGAGCCGTCCACTCCGACCACGATCGGGCCACTCATCACAGGTTCCCTCCGACCGACGACGTCACCGAACACACCCACCTTCCGATGCCGGGCGGCCGTCCGCACCTCGACCGCCTACCCCGTTCGGAGGTGTCCTCCGGTGTCGGGGGCGCCGGATACGATCGGCGTCGTGGATCCCGCCGACGACCTGCTGGCCTGGGCGCCCCCGCCGGGGCAGGGCGGTGCCGCGCAGGCCGTCGCGCTGCCCGGCTACAGCGACTTCCGGCTCGTCGCGCACGGCGGCGAGGGCACCGTGTACCGGGCCACGCAGGACGGGCTGGGCCGTGACGTCGCGGTGAAGGTGCTGGACGTGACCGACGAGGACACGGTCAGCCGGTTCCACCGCGAGCTGGAGATCACCGTCCGGCTCGGCCGCCAGCACCCGCACATCGTGACCGTGCTGGACACGGGCGTGATCGCCGGCCGGCCGTGCATCGTGATGGAGTACTACGACCTCGGCTCGCTGCACGACCGGTTGCGGCAGCGCGGGCCGCTGCCGGTGCACGAGGTGGTCGCGGCCGGGATCGCGGTGGCCGACGCGCTGTCGTTCGCGCACGGCCAGGGCATCCTGCACCGGGACGTGAAGCCGCAGAACATCCTGGTGCTGCCCACGTCGTACGTGCTGGCCGACTTCGGCATCGCGCGGGGCGCGGACGCGGCACACACGGCGTCGTTGCAGCTGGTGAGCTACCGCCACGCCGCACCGCAGATGGTGGACGGCCGACCGCCCGCCGCGGCCGACGACCTGTGGTCGCTGGGTTCCACGCTGTTCACCCTGCTGGACGGGCAGCCGCCGTTCGCGTCGGACAACCCCGGCGAGGACACCATGCTCGGCTACCTCGGGCGGGTGCGTGAGGCGTCGCCCCGGTCGCTGCTGCGGCGGGACGTGCCGGTCGAGCTGGTGGCGATCATCCTGCGGTGCTTGCGCAAGGCGCGGGAGGACCGGTTCCCGGACGCGGCGTCGTTGCGGGCGGCGTTGGCGGCGGTGCCGACGTGGGCGGCGCAGTCCACTGTGGACCCGGATCACACGGCGGCCGTGCGGCAGGAGGTGCCCGAGCGCTACCCGGAAGGCCCGACGGAACTGCCGGACTTCGGCCCGAAACCCGTGGTCGAGGCACCACCGGAACCGGTCGCCGCGGCGGCGGAGCCGGTGAAGACGTGGACCGAGGACCTCGCCGACCTGACCGTCCGGCACAACACCGAGCGCCGCCCGCCGGTGCCCCCACCGCCGCCACCGCTGGTGGAGCTGCCCGAACCGCCACCGTCGCGGCCGCGGCGCTCGTGGAAGTCGGCGGCGGTGAGCGCCGTGTTCGTCGGGGTGGTGATCGGGGTCGCGTTGAGCCTGCCCGGGAGGTCCGACGAGGCCGCGTCACCACCTGCCACCACCACCCCGGTCACCACCACGACCGTGGTCCCGACGACGACCACGGCGAGCCTGCCCGAGGGCGGCGTCCCGGCGTTCACCCCGGTGCTCAAGCGGCTGGAGGACGACGGTGACCGGATCGAGCTGTTCTGGACGGATCCGAGCGAGGGCAAGGCCCAGTTCGTGATCGTGGACGTGACGGGCTCGTCGCCGAGGCCGTTGGTGACGGTGGCGGCCGGTGCGACGTCACACGTGCTGGAGGGCCTGGAGCCGAAGGCGCCGCAGTACTGCTTCCAGGTGCTCGCGATCGGCCTCGACGACCCGTCCGCGCAACGCGGCGCGTCCGCCCGCACGTGCGCCGTGCGCAACGGCTAACGCCGCCACAGGGGCTGCGGGTCCACCGCCCAGAACATCCTGCGGTACCACCGGACCCCGCGTCGCAACCCGACCCTCACCTGCCTCGCCAACCGCCACGCCGACTCGCCGGAACCGCCCGCCACCTGCTGCCGCGCGTGGCCCGCGCTCGCGGCCACCGCCGGACGTTTCGGTGCGAACGCGGCGTACTCCGCCAGACGGGCCAACTCCACCGCGGGAGCCGACCCCAGCTCCGCTGCCACGTCCGGTGCGGTCCGGTCGGCCGGCGGTGTCCGACCCGCCAGCAGCAGACCGTCCAGCACGTACGCCCACGCGCCGGTCGCACCGGCCGCCCGCAACCGCCTGCGCCGCACCAACCGGGCCAGGCCGAGCACCGCCAACACCAGCGCCGGCACCGCGCCGAGCACCGCGTACCCGATCCACCGCTGCGACCCGCCCGACGTCGCCTGCGCGGCCACGGGGCTCGACGGCGTCACCAACGGCGGCGGCGGCGCGGACAGCGGGGTGCTCGTCGGCGTGGCCGTGACCGACGCCAACCGGTCCAGCACCTCGCGCTTCTGCGCCGCGCTCGAACCGCCCGACGACACGCCCGCCACCGGGTCGAACGGCACCCAGCCCCACCCGGCGAAGTACACCTCGGGCCACGCGGTCGCGTCGCTGCCGCGCACCACGCGCTCCTCACCGGCACCGGGCTGGAAGCCCACCACCACCCGGGTCGGCAACCCGACCGCCCGCCCCAGCACCGCGAACGCCGACGCGAACTGCTCCGCCGTCCCCGCGTTCGCCCCCGGCTCGCCGGGGTTGCCGAACAGGAACCGCTCCAGCCGCGCGTACGACGAGCCGACCGGTGCCTGCGCGTCCGGTGTACGGCCCTGCTTCACCACCTGCTCGATCGCCACGGCCCGCTCGTACGGCGTCCGCGCGTTCCGCACGATCTGCCGCGCGTACTCCGCCAACGAGTACGGCAACCCCGGCAGCTCCAGGTAGCGGTCGGCCGTCGTCGGCACGGTGGCGTCGAGCAGGTCGGCGTCGTCGGGCACGTCCAGCACACCCCGCACGCGGTACGACAGGCCGGGCGTCAACTCGGTGCGCAGCACCAGCGACCCGGAGTCCGGGTCGACCATCGCCCCGTCCAACGTCACCGCCGTCGGCCGCCCGACCGTCGGCAGCCAACGACCAGCCAGCTCGCCGACGGTGATCTCCACCTCGGCCTCGTCCACCCGTGCCCCGGGCGGGAGGTCGGGCTCCGCCACGGCCCCGATCGGCCCGTACAACGACGCCGCCCGCCACGCCGCGCCCGAGTAGTCCGACAACGCCACCAACCGCACCGCCCGTTCGGGCCCGCGCACGCGGAACAGCTCGGTGTCGCCCAGGTTCGCCCACGACGCCAACTGCGGCAACGGGCTCGCCACACCCAGGTCGCTGACCGGCGGCTCCACCAGCTCCCGCGGCTCGAACGCATCACCCGCCGGCAACACCACCGCCAACGCCGCCAACGCCGCCACCGGCACGGCGGGCAACCCCAGCAGCACCCGCCCACCGGCCTCCAGCCGATCCACCAACAACCACCCGACCGCCACCAGGGCGATCAACCCCACCGCGACCAGCCCGTACCGATCCGCCCGCCCAGCCGTCAGCAACGCCGTGCACGTGTAAAGCACCGCCGCACCGACCACCGGCGCCACCAACGACCGCCCCCGCCCCACCGCCAGCACGACGACCAACGACACGCCGAACACCAGCAACACACCCGGCACCAACAGCTCCGGCGTCGCGGGCGCCGGCCGCGCCGCCGTCAACAGGCGGGGCACGAGGTCCAGCAGCACCCCCCACGGGTCGGTCGAGTCGATCGCCGAATCCCGCGCCACCCAATAACCGCCGACCAGCGCCAGCACCACCAACGAGAACGCCACCAGCCCCGTCGGCATCCTCCGCCACCGCAACAACGGCAGGCACGCGAACCCGAGCGCGGCCGCGCCAACGAACACCAACGGCGCCACGTACCCCTGCCACCCCGAGCCCAGGTGCTGGGCCGCCACCACCACCAGCAGCGCCGCCCAGGCCACGCGGGCACGTCTTCCGGCACCGGCACCACCGCGAGCAGCACCACCACCGCCGCCAGCGCTGGCGCCACCAGCACCCCCGCGAGCGCTGGTACCACCGCCACCGCCAGCAGCACCGCCACCGCGAGCGCCAGCACCCTCGCGAGCGCTGGTACCGCCGCCAGCGCCAGCACCACCGCGAGGGCTGGCCCCACCGGCACCACCGCCGCGAGCGCTGGCACGACCAACTCGGCCACCGGCACCACCACTACCAGTGCTGGCACCCGCGCCCGCGCCCGCGCCAGCACCAGCATCCGCACCAGCACCCGCATCCGCGCCAGCGCCAGCGCCAGCACTGGCGGGCTCGTTCGCCCTCACGCAGCCACCACCCCGACACACTCGAGGCCGGGGCGCCGCGCCTCCATACTTCCGGCAACAAAATCGGCGCTTCCATTCATCCCCGGACACACGATCACGATCGGGTGATCTTCGGCCGGCGGCGCGGTCACCGGGACACCGCCGTGTTCCAGGCGTCCAACAAGCCCTCGGCTTTCGCGTCGCGCAGCAACAGCACCGATCCGACCGCCGAGATCGGGTGGGTCGGCGCGGGATCGACGGCCAGCACCACGCCCACCGACGCCCGACCCGCCTCCAGCATCAACGCCGACAGGTCGGCCCGCGCTCCGCACACCACCGCCACGACGTCCAGCTCCCGGATCGGCAACGGCCGTGCGGCCGAGTCGCCCGCGGCCGAGTCGGCCTCCGCCGCCTTCAAGTCCGCCAACGCCGCCAGCACCACGGACGCGTCCGCGTCCACCGCACCCGCAGGCAGCTCCACGTCCACCGCCCCCGACGACGACACCAGCCGCACCGGGTGCCCCTCGGCGACCGCCACCGTCACCAGCGACGCCGCCACCTCCACCGCGTCCTCCAAATCCTTGGCCTCCGCGTAGGACTCCGCGTGATCATCGAGCACCACGGCCAGGTGCGGACGGGCCGGGTCGGCGTCCTCCCGGATCATCAACGTCCCGGTGCGCGCGGACGTCGCCCAGTGCAGTCGCCGCAAGTCGTCACCGGGCACGTACTCCCGCAGCCCCACCAGGTCCGTCCCGCCGCGCTCCACCCGCTCATCCGCGCCGACGTGCCCCCGCCGCACCCCACCGGGCAACCCGCGCACCGGCAGCACGCGCGGCACCACGCGGACCTCCACCACGTCACCCACCACGGTCCGGGCATGTGCCAAGCCGGCCAGGCCACGACGGCTCAACGTCAGCGGACCCACGCGCAGCAGGCCGCGGGTGTGCGTCGGGATCGGGTACTCGACCTTCACCCGCTGCCCCGGCGCGAGCAGCGGGATGTCCACCGCCACCGCCTCGCCCGCCACCTCGTCGGTCGCGTCGAACACCACCGGGAACCTCCGGCTGGTGCCCGTCAGCTCGACCACGCCCGTGCACGCGCCCAACCGCTGCACGGTCCGAGGCCGCACCGTCCGCTTCGGCGCCACCTGCGCCCGCGACAGCACCGACACCACGCCCGCGCCCGCCAGCACCACCAACGCGATGCCCAACCCGGCCACACCGGGATAACGCCACCACACCCCCAGCACCACCAAGGGCACACCCAGCAGCACCGCGCCCATCCCCCGCGCGGTCAGCCGGACCCTGGTCATCGCGCGGCCGGTCGCGGCACCGCCACGCCCGCCAGGACGTCGGCCAGGACCTCCTCGGTCGTCGTACCCGCCAGCTGCGCCTCACGCGTCAACACCAACCGGTGCGCCAACACCGGCACCGCCAGCGCCTGCACGTCACCCGGCACCACGAAGTGCCTGCCCTGCGCCGCCGCGTACACCTGCACGCACCGCACCAACGCACGCAGACCACGCGTGCTCGCACCCAACCGCAACCGGCTGTCCCCGCGCGAGGCCACCCCGATGTCGCTGATGTAGCGCAGCAACGGGTCCGCCACGTGCAGCGTCGCCAGCCGACGGCCCTGCTCCGCGACCACGTGCGGGTTCGTCACCGTCGGCACCGCGCCCACCTGCCCCGCGCCGCTGCCGGGCCGCAGCACGTCGATCTCGTGCTCCACCGCCGGATACCCGATCGACGTGCGCAGCATGAACCGGTCCAGCTGCGCCTCGGGCAGCCGGTACGTGCCGTCCAGGTCGATCGGGTTCTGCGTGGCCACCACCAGGAACGGGGCGGGCACGGCGTGCGCGACGCCGTCCACCGTGACCGTCCGCTCCTCCATGACCTCCAGCAACGCCGACTGCGTCTTCGCCGCCGCACGGTTGATCTCGTCCGCCAGCACGATGTTCGCGAACACCGGACCCGGCCGGAACCGCACCTGACCGGTCTGCGGGTCGTACACCGACGTGCCCGTGACGTCCGACGGCAGCAGGTCGGGCGTGAACTGCACCCGCCGCGACACCCCGCCCAACGCGCCCGCCACGGCCCGCGCCAACGTCGTCTTGCCCGTGCCCGGCACGTCCTCCAGCAGCACGTGCCCACCGGCGAACATCGCGACCAGCACGAGGTCGACCACGTCCCGCTTGCCCCGCACCGCCGACTCGACCGCATCACCGAGCCGCGCGTGCAGGGCGCGGAACGCCGCGATCTCGTCCTCGCCGATCGCCGGCACCGCCGTACTCGTCACGCCACGCCCTTCATCACTCGCCCGACTCACGCCGCATGCGCCGGTTGCGCAACGTCAACAGCCACGCCGTCGCCAACAACCCGATGCCGCCGCCGACGAGCTGGTTGCTCTCCTCGGACGCGGGCAGGCTGCGCGGCCGGCAGAGCCGGCCACCGCAGGTCTCGGTGTCCCGCACGGGCGAGCTGCGCACCGCCGAATCCACCGATTGCGACCCGGACGCCGCGTAGGCCCGCACGACGAGCGCGTTCGCGCCGATCTCGACCGTGATGCTCGCCGAGCCACCGGAACACGGGATCGGCGCCGTGTAGCCCCAGGTCTTGTTGACGACCTCACACGGTCCGCTGTGGCTCGCCCAGTCCGCGGGCGGCGAAGTCGTCACCAGCCTCTCGTACATGCCACCGCCGACCGAGCTGATCACCACGACGCCCGCGGTGGGCAACGAAGGCGGCGGTGGCGGAGGAGGCGGAGGAGGCGTCGTCGTGGTCGTCGTCGTAGGAGGCGGTGGCGGAGGAGGCGGAGGAGGCGGCGGCGGTGTCGACGTGGTGGTCACCGTCGGCGGCGGCGGGGTCGACGACCCGGCGGCTGGCCGGACCGTCAACGACCCCGCCCCCGCCTCACCCGTGCCGAACCGGTTGTACGCCGCCACAGCGACGTCCAACCTCCCGCTCGCGCAGAACATGGAACCCGCGCACGGCAACACCAACTCGGCCGACGTGCCCGTCACCCGCGTCTCCCGCGTACCGCCGGTGAACGCGCCGGTCCCGGTCACCGTGTACCCGGTGATCGGCTCACCGCCGTCGGGCGCGGCGCTCCAGCTCACCGACACGACCACCGACGTGCCGTTGTTGCTGCGCTGCGACACCGTGACACCCGCCGGACGCCCCGGCACCGCACCCGACACGCTCGCGCTCGGCGTGGTCGTGGTCGTCGGCGCGACGGGCTTGGTCTCCTCGCGCTGCGGGTTCTGCCCGTTGCCGCGGTTGTCACGAGCCGGCGGGTCGGGACGCGGCGGTGGCGGTGGCGGCACGCTGGGGATCGGCGTCCGCTCCGGGTCCAGCACCGGCAGCTCGGGGCTGCGGATCACCACGTCGCGCGTCCGACCGTCCGCGTCCACGATCACGCCCGAGCCCTGGCCCGGCGTGTTGATGAACAGCTTGCCGTCGTCGAACACCAGCGCCGGATCACCCGAACCGCCCGTGCGCACGTCCTCCGCGCCACGCCGGCCCGACCGGTCCAGCACCACGACCTTGCCCGAACCGCGGCACGGCACGTAGACCCGTTCGCGGAACACCGCCGGGCGCCCCGGCTTGGGGCAGCCGAGCGGCCCCAGGTCGACCCGCACCACCTGGTCACCGCTCAGCAGCACGACCGCCGACGCGTCCGGGATCGCCGCGGGCACCAGGCCCGTCGGGCTCGTCTGCGCGGCCAGCACCTCGCCACCGAACGCCTCCGTGCTCGTGGTGAGGTCGCGCCCGGTGCCGTCCCGCACCACCACGCCGCCTTCCAACCCGAGCAACGTCACGCCCCGCTCGTGCGGCACCAACGCCGTGCGGGGCCCGGCACCGGCCACCGGCTTGTCCGACCGCTCCACGAACTCCAGCTCGTCGTCGGACCACTCCAACGCGTGCAGGTTGCCGCCGTGGTCCACGGCCCAGATCACGCCTTCGTCATCGACGACGACATCCGCCAGCGGCTGCCCCGCGAGCCACGGCGACCCGATGTCGACCAGCGTCACCGGGTCCGCGTTGTGCACCGAGCCCGCCGCGCGGTCGACCACGAACACCCAGTCCCACGCGATGAGCACCTTCGCCGACGGTCCGGCGGGTGCCTGCCTGCGACCGGAGGACAGCAACGTGGCGAGGTCGATCACCGTGATCTGGCCCGTGCGGCGGTCGAGCACGATCAGCTTGTCGTCGGACTGCGCGATCTCCAACTGCGCGTCCGCGCCGCTGACCTGCAACCGGGTCTGCGGTTTCCCGGCGCTCGGGTTCACCTGCACGACCTCGCCGCGCTGGTCGTCGCCCAGCCACGTGAGCCCGTCGGAAACCTCGACCGCCGTGCGCGAGATGCCGTCGCCGACAGCGGCTCCGACCAGCAATAACAGCCCTAACGCGGCGGCGCTGACACTGGCCGACTCGCGCCGGCCCGCGCCGACGACCCGGCGCGCCACCCTGCCCAGCTTCGCTCCCACGGCCGGGATGCTAACGACCGCGTATGACATTTCCGACACAACCGGCGACCGTGCTCCGGTCGGCCCACCCGCGCTCCGCCGGATGCGTCCACATCGGACCGCGAGGGGGGCAGTCGCGGCACTAGAGGTCCGCGAACTCCTCGCGGCGCGCGTTCGCGCACTCGGTGGTCAACCCCGCGTCCACCGCGCGGCTGATCTCCGCCAGCGACCGCAGCTGCTCCGGCGTCAACACGTCGAACAGGTGCTCCCGCACGGCCGTCACGTGACCCGCCGCGGCGGCCTCCAGCACGCCGAACCCGGTCTCGGTGAGCGCCGCGATGGAGCCACGCCGGTCCGACGGGCACGCCCGCCGCTCGACCCAGCCCTCCTTCTCCAGCCGGGCCACCGCGTGGGAGAGTCTGGACCGTGACGAGTGGCACACCGACGCCAGCTCACTCATCCTCAGCGCCCGTCCCGGTGCCTCCGACAGGGCGACGAGGATCTCGTAGTAGGCCATCGGCATGCCGGAGTCGCGCTGCAGCTGCCGGTCCAGGTGTTCGGTGAACTTGGTCACGGCGGTCATGAAGGCACGCCACACCTGCTGCTCTTCGCCGTTCAGCCACCGCACTTCGCTCATGTCCCCCATCATACGGCCGTTGTTGAACCTTCAACCAGGATGCGCTATGTTCAGTTGAGAGTTCAACCAGACCAACCCAGAAGGACCATCCATGACCTCGCAGACTGTGCAGATCCCCGGCTACCTCGCGGGCACGTGGGCGATCGACCCGGTGCACTCGGACGTCTCGTTCGTGGTCCGCCACCTCGGCGTGTCCAAGGTCCGCGGCCACTTCGGCACCTTCGAGGGCACGATCGTGACCGCCGAGAACCCGCTGGAGTCCACGGTCACGGCCAAGATCGACGCCGCTTCGGTCAACACCCGCAACGACCAGCGCGACGCCCACGTCAAGGGCGAGGACTTCCTGGACGTCGAGAAGTTCCCCGAGCTGACCTTCACCTCCACCGGCGTGCGCGCGAACGGCGAGGGCTTCCTCGTCGAGGGCGAGCTGTCCCTGCACGGCGTGACCAAGACCGTGTCCCTGGAGCTGGAGATCAACGGCTTCGGCGACGGCTTCGAGGGCGCGAAGGTCGCCGGCTTCTCCGCCTCCACGCAGATCAGCCGCCACGAGTTCGGCGTGACCGGCGGCCCGGCGGGCGCGGCGGTCGGCGACAAGATCACCATCCTGCTGGAGATCGAGGCCGTCAAGCAGTCCTGACCCGAGGTCCGACGGGGCACCGACTTCACGGTCGCCCCGAGCCTCCCCCCGCATCACGAAGGGCCCGCCGGACCACACCGGCGGGCCCTTCGCCGTGCCGCTTCGGGCGGTGCGGGCCCCACGCCGGACAGGCCCTACGCTGTGTAGGTCACGTCACTGGACCGGGTGAACCATGACCGTCATTCCATTTCACCGCGCCTTTCGGTAGTTTCGGCCCGCCGCCGCAACCTGTCTGAACCGTGCACCGTCTCCACCCGTAGTAGGTCGTGAAGCCAAGGTTTTGCTTCGGTCCACACTGAAGCTGTAGAACTCGATGCGGACACAGTCCGCTCACGGTCGTAGACCACGTGGGTGATATCGGACGCACTCATGGCACCATCTGGCGCAGCACGCGCCGGACGCAGGCGAGGAGGATCGGTGTGAACGCCCAGACCGAACAGGTCGACGACCTTCGACTCGTCGCGCTGCCCACCGCGGTGAACGTCGCGGACATGTTCGTGCGCTTCTCGCTGGGCGAGTGGCGCCTGCGGGCGATGCAGGACGAGGCCGCGCAGACGGTCCGTCGCCTGGTCGCCGCCGCCGTCGACGTGGCCGACCGGCGCGCACCGGGCTTCCTGCTCGTGCGCCTCCGGCTGACCGGCACGTACCTGGTGGTCGAGGTCGAGGGCAACCGGGTCGCGCTGCCGCCCGAGCTGGCCGGCTCCCGCGCGGGCCTGGTCGACCTCACCGCGGGCGGCCACCTGGCCTGGTGCGAGCTGGCCCTGCCGTCGGGCATGAACGCCTCCTCCGTGCCGCTGCCCCGCCGCGAACCCCGCCGCTCCCCCGCCGCCGAGCGGCTCGGTGACGAGCCGGACGTGGACCCGGAGGTCATCCAGCGCATCCTCTACGGCCTGGGTGGCGGAGCTCACCGGCCCGACTAGCGCCCGGCCGGCCGGGGATCGCGGACCGCCCGCCCGGGCGGTACCGCGACGGCTCACCCCGTGTCGACCACGGACAAAGCCGGCACGGGTGAACGCGCGAGGCCGGCGCCCCTGGTCGGAGCACCGGCCCACCCACGTCACCGCCGCGCGAGCGCCACCAGCGCGACCGCCAGCACGGCCATGCCGCACCACGACACGAGCGACAACCGCTCGTGCAGCACGACGACGCCCAGCACCGCCGCCACCGCCGGCTCGGCCAGGGTCAACGTGGTCGCCGCCGCCGCGCCCGTGTGCCGGAGCCCGCGGGCGAACAGCAGGTACGCGGCGAACGTGGTGAACACCGCCAGGTGCGCGGTCACCGCCAGGCCCGACGGGCTCGCCACCCACCCGACACCGACGACCAGCACCACCGGCAGCGTCACCGCGGACGCGCCGCCGAACACCACGCCCACCACGGCCCGGGACGGGTGCCCCAGCCCGATCAGGTGCGCGCAGACCACCGAGTACACGGCGTACGACAGGCCCGCGACCAGCGCCAACGCCACCCCGACCGGATCGACCCGGGTGTCACCGCCGCCCAGCACGAGCGCCGCGCAGCCGACCACCGCGGCCGACGTGAGCAGCGGCCGGGCACGCAGGCCCAGCACGATCGGCGCGGTGGCCAACGCCACCGTGGTGCCCACCGCCACCCCCGTGCGGGCGACCGCCGGGTAGAAGGCGAGCACGTAGCCCGCCACGGTCACCGCACCGAGCAACAGCAGCCTCCAATCCGCTGTCCTCAGGACGGCACGCGTGCCCCGGGAAGTGGCGAACAGCAAGCAGCCGCCGACGACCAGACCCGCCGCGCCGACGGCCGCCGCCGGTGCCGAGGCGGGTGCCAGCGAACTGGCGGTACCTGTGGTGCCCCACAGCACGCACGCCGCCAGGATCGGCAGCGGTCCGCGGGTGGAACGGGAATCAGAACGAGCGCGTGTTTCCACGGCAGAGGTCGACACGAGGTCTCCGTTCGCGAGACGAGAGGAAGAGGACGCGAACGGGCGCACTGCGCGATGAGGATCAGGCAGGCGTGCGGGTGTGCGTCAGCGAGTGCGCCCGGTCAGGCGCACGGCGGCGGAAGGACCACGTGCCAGTGGGTGTTCACGACCGGCATCCTAGACCAACGGCACCCCGGTATCGTGGGGATCATGGACACCGGCGTCGCGGACGACCTGCTGCGGCGGTCGCTCGTGGTCTACAAGTTCGCCGTCGACGAGCTCATGACGAAACTGCGGATCCTCAGCGAGGAGTTCGACCTCGTCCACCGGCACGACCCCATCGAGCACGTCACCCACCGGGTGAAGCGGCCCGACGCGATCCTCGACAAGCTCCGGCGCAAGGGCCTGCCGGCGGACCTGTCGCTGGCCGCCGAGCACCTCGACGACGTGGCGGGTGTGCGGGTGGTGTGCCCGTTCGTGTCCGATGTGTACCGAGTGCGGGACATGCTGGCCCGGCAGAACGACGTGGAGATCCTGCGGACCAAGGACTACATCGCCGCGCCGAAGCCCAACGGGTACCGCAGCCTGCACCTGATCGTGCGCATCCCGGTGTTCCTGTCCGACCGGGTGGAGCACGTGAAGGTCGAGGTGCAGCTGCGGACCATCGCGATGGACTTCTGGGCCACTTTGGAGCACAAGCTCTACTACAAGTACGACGACCAGGTGCCCGCGGGTTTCGTCGAGGAGCTGACCGCCACCGCCGCCATCGCGGCCGAGCTGGACGCCCGGATGGAGTCGCTGCACCACGAGGTGCAGCGGGACTAGGACCGACCGCGCAACCCCGGACGCCCCGACAGCCGCGCCTCGCCCGCCCCGCTGACCGACGCAGCCCCAGCGCGACGGACCGGGACGTCGGGCAACCGTGGCCGAGACCGCGCGTCCACCCGGCCTCAGCGCGCCCCGCACCACAACGACCCCGCCGACACTCCACGACGTGCCGGACCGAAGGCCCGACCGAGGCGCGAGTGGTGCTCTCCAGCGCGCGGTAATCGGGCTCGCGCGGCGCGGCACTGCCGACGCGCGACAACAGCCGACGACCGCTACGCCCGAGTAACGTCAAACGACGCTTGCCGGCGAAGGTTACGGCCGTCTCACAAATATCGTCGAAATGCAGCTGAACGGAGCACGAAGATATTTCATACCCTTGTGATGGGCAGACCTTCGGCGCCCCGCCAGGCCGTTGACACCCGACTGCGAATAACCCTCGCGTACTGCGCGTCTTTACGAGACCAGCCGGTCCAAACCAGCCGATCGAGTGAACTGCGGAAGTACGGCTTCTAACCGAATGTCACACGTCCCTCAAAATAGGGAATGACCTTTCGGCGAATGCTCCGTTCGGCGGTCGCGACGATCTAGGGGCGACCGTCAACGTTGGGCTCGCGCCCCAGCACTCATTCACGCGGCGGCTCATTCTCAGAGGATCACGCATGGACACCGACCGGATCTCCACTCGATTAGCCGCGCTCACTCGTGCGCACCTGGTGCCGGGGGCGCAGCTCGCCGTGCACCACGCGGGACGCACCTGGACGTGCGAGGTGGGACTGCCCGCGGACGCGGCCGTACCCATCGGCTCGATCACCAAGACGTTCACCGCGACCGTCGCCATGGCCCTGGTCTCCGACGGGGACCTCGACCTCGACGCGCCGCTGTCCGACCACCTGCCCGGGATCGCCGACGAGCTGACGCTGCGCCATCTGCTGAGCCACACCGGTGGCCTGCCGTCGGACCCGGAGGACGTGCGCACCACGTCGCTGCGCCACCACGTGCGGCAGGCGCTGCGCGAGCTGCACCCCCTGCACGAGCCGGGCGCGGGCTTCTCCTACTCCAACATCGGCTACCTCCTGATCGGCCACCTGATCGAGGTGGCGACCGGGATGTCCTGGTCGGAGGCGGTGGAAGCGGTCCTGCTGCGCCCGCTCGGGGTGCGCGCCAGGTTCACCACGAGCCCGGACCCCGACGTGGTCAGCGGCCACGCGGTCAACACCGCCACGGGCCGCGTGGTGCCGGTGGCGCAGTCGCTCGCGCCGGTCGAGGCACCGGCGGGCGCCCTGGCCGCCAGCGCGACGGACCTCGTGGCGTTCGGCCGAATGCTCGGCGGCGGCGCACCGCACCTGCTCGGCCCCGACGAGCTCGCCTCGATGCGCGAACCCGTCCGGCACGCCGAACCGTTCGGCATGGCCGACGGCTGGGGCCTCGGGCTGGCGCTGTTCCAGCGCGACGGCGTGCGCTGGGTCGGCCACGACGGCAACGCCGACGGCACCTCGTGCCACCTGCGGATCAACCCGGCGGACGGCACCGCGGTGGCCCTGACGACCAACGGGAGCAGCGGCTTCGGGCTGTGGCGCGAGCTCGTGCCCGAATTGGTCGCCGCGGGCCTGCCGGTGGCCGATTACGACGGAATGCGCGGCCTGAGCCGCCCCATCGCCCCTCCGCCGGACTGCACCGGGCACTTCCGCAACGGGGACGTCGAATACGCGGTGCGGGCCGTGGACCGGGAGCGGCTGGCGCTGACGGTGGACGGCGAGCCGTTCGCGGACCTGTCGTTGTTCGACGGCCTGGTGTTCGCGATGCGCGATTCCGACACGGGCGACACCAACCAGACCGGGCGTTTCCTGCGCGACCCGGGCGACGGTGGGATCCGCTGGATCCAGATCGGCGGTCGGCTCGCCCGCAGGCAGGTCACGAAAGTGGTCTGAAACACACGTTTGAACCTCCACGGAATGGGTAGGCCGCGCCCTTGAGCCAGAAAGGCACCACTCGCGATGACGCACGCCCGCACACTGCCGGAATTGATCGCCGCGCAGGCGCTGCGCACTCCGGACGCACCCGCGGTCATATCACCCGGCGGTGTGGTCGGCTACCGGGAACTCGAGGAACGCGCGAACCGGCTCGCGCACCTGCTCCGCGCCAAGGGGGCGCGGCGGGAGCGGGTGGTGGCGGTGGCCCTGCCGCGGTCGGTGGACAACGTCGTGGCCCGGCTCGCGGTGCTGAAGACCGGCGCCGCGTACCTGCCGATCGACCCGGACTACCCGGCCGACCGGATCGCGTTCATGGTCGCCGACGCCGATCCGCTGCTCGTGCTCGACGCCCTGCCCGACCTCGCCGACCAGCCCGCCGCGGCACCCGACGTCACGATCCTGCCGGAGGACCCGGCGTACGTGATCTACACGTCCGGGTCGACCGGCCGCCCGAAGGGCGTGGTGGTGCCGCACAGAGGGTTACCCGCGTTCGCCGCCGCCGAGATCGACCACTTCGACGTGCGACCGGGCGACCGGGTCCTGCAGTTCTCCTCGCCCAGCTTCGACGCGTCGGTGCTGGAGCTGTGCCTGGCCCTGCCCGCCGGTGCGGCGCTCGTGGTGCCGTCGCCCGGTCCCCTCCTCGGCGACCAGCTCGCCCGGGTGATCGAGGAGTTCGGCGTCACGCACGCGCTGATCCCCCCGGTGGCGCTGGCCACCGTGCCCGACGTCGAGCTGCCCGCGTTCCGCACGCTGATCGTCGGCGGTGACGCCTGCCCGCCCGACCTGGTGGCGAAGTGGGCGCCCGGCCGCCGCATGATCAACGCCTACGGACCTACCGAGTCCACTGTGGTCACGTCGTGGAGCGAGCCCTTGGAACCCGGCGGCACCCCGCCCATCGGCCGCCCCATCCCCGGCACCACCGTCCACGTGCTCGACGACGACCTGCGCCCGGCCGCCGAGGGCGAGCTGTACGTGACCGGTGTCGGCCTGGCCCGCGGCTACCTCGGCCGTCCCGGGCTGACCGCGCAGCGGTTCGTGGCCGACCCGTTCGGGCCGCCCGGCTCCCGCATGTACCGCACCGGTGACGTGGTCCGCTCCCGGGGCGACGGGCAGTTGGAGTTCGTCGGCCGGGCCGACCACCAGGTGAAGATCCGCGGCTTCCGGGTCGAGCCCGGCGAGATCGAGGCGGTGCTGCGGCGGCAGCCCGGTGTGGAGCACGCCGTCGTCGTCGCCCGCGGCGAGCCGAAGCGGCTCGTGGCGTACGTGGTCGGCGAGACCGCGGGCCTGCGCGAGCGGCTGGCCGCGAGACTGCCCGACTACCTCGTGCCTTCCGCCTTCGTCGCGCTGGAAGCGTTCCCACTCACGCCGAACGGCAAGCTGGACCGCGACGCGCTGCCCGAACCGGTCGTCGGCGACGTCCCGGAGGACCACGTCGAGCCGCGCACCCCGGCCGAGCACCGGGTCGCCGCGGTGTGGTCGGAGGTGCTCGGCGTGCCCCGGGTCGGCGCGCACGACAACTTCTTCGCCCTGGGCGGGGACTCGATCCTGGCCGTGCGGGCGCTGTCCCGGCTCGGCGGGCTGCCGGTGCGGGCGATGTTCGACCACCGCACGGTCGCCGCGCTCGCCGCGGCCCTGCCCGACCAGGACGGCACCCCGATCCCCCGCGTGCCGCGGACCGGGCCGCTGCCGCTGTCGTCGGCGCAGCGCCGGCTGTTCTCGCTGGACGGCACGGCCGAGCAGAACACGGCCGTGGGCGTGCGGCTGACCGGGCCGCTGGACGTGCTGCGGCTGGCCGGGGCGCTGGACGCGCTGGCCTGCCGGCACGACGCGCTGCGCACGACGTTCGACGTGGTGGGCGACGAGCCGGTGCAAGTGGTCGCGCCCAGCGGCACGATCCCGCTGCGGGTGCTGACCGAGCGGGCCATTACCGCCGACCTCGGCCTGGACGAGCCGTTCGACCTGCGGCACGGCCCGCTGACCCGCGCCGTGCTCAGCCCCCTCGGCCCGGACGAGCACCTGCTGGTCCTGGTGCAGCACCACATCGTCACCGACGGCTGGTCGGTGCAGGTGCTGCTGGAGGAGCTGGCCGAGCTGTACGCGGGCGGGCGACGCGCCGAGCCCGCCGTGCAGTACCCCGACTTCACCGCGTGGGACCGGGCCAGGCCCGAGGGCGACCCGGCGTACTGGCGTGCCCGGCTGGACGGCATCGAGGCGCTCGACCTGCCCACCGACCGGCCACGGCCGCCGCTGCGCACCACCTCCGGCGCGGTGCTGCGCCGTCCGCTGCCCGCCGACCTGGTCGGGCGGCTCGCGGCCGTCGGCCGTGCCCATGACGCCACCTTGTTCATGACTCTCACCGCCGCGGTCCAGGTGCTGCTGTCGGCACGCGGCCGGCAGCGCGACATCTCGGTCGGCACGGTCTCCTCCGGCCGTGACCGGGCCGACTTGGAGCGCGCCGTCGGCTTCTTCGTCCGCACGCTCGTGCTGCGCTCCTGGGTCGACCCGGACCTGCCGTTCACCTCGTTCCTGGACCAGGTGCGGGACACCGCGCTGGAGGCCTTCGCGCACGACGACGTGCCGTTCGACCGGGTCGTGGAGGAGGTGCGGCCCGACCCCGACCCCAGCCGCACGCCGCTCGTGCAGGCCGTCGTGGCGCTGCACCAGCCGCTGCTGCGCACCCCGGCGTTCGGCGGGCTGACCGCCGTCGAGCACGACCTGCCCCGGCCGGTGGCCCGGTTCGACCTGGTGGTGGAGTTCTGGCCGCGCGGTGACGACCTGGCGCTGACCGTCGAGTACAACACCGACCTGTTCGACGCGGCCACGATCGAGTCGCTGGGCGACGACCTGGAAGCGTTGCTGCGCCTGGTGGCGGACGACCCGGACCGGCCGTTGCGCGGCTTGGTGCCCTTGGACTTCCCGCCCGACGAGACGGTGCGCATCCGCGGTTTCCGGGTCGACCTGGCGGAGGTGGAGCAGGCGGTCCTGCGCTACCAGGAGGTGACCGACGCGGCCGTGGTCGTGGCGGACAAGCGGCTCGTCGCGTACGTGACCCCGCCGGTCAACCCTTCGGCGCTGCAGGCGTTCGTGGGCCAGGTGCTGCCCGCGCACGCCGTGCCCACGACGGTCGTCGGCCTCGACCAGCTCGACCGCTCCGCGCTGCCCGCGCCGCCCGACGAACGCGCCGAAGTCCGTTACGTCGCACCGCGCACACCCGTCGAGGCGGTGCTCGCGGACGTGTTCGCCGAGGTGCTCGGCGCGGCCCGGGTCGGTGTGCGGGACAACTTCTTCGCCCTGGGCGGTGACTCGATCCTGGGCATCCAGGTCGTCACCCGAGCCCGCCGCGCGGGCCTGGTGCTGACCTCGCGGGACATCTTCGCGCACCAGACCGTCGCCGCGATCGCGCCGCACGTCACCCGTGACCTGCCGCCCGCCGCCCACCAGGGCGTGGTCACCGGTGACGCGCCGCTCACCCCGATCCAGCGGTGGTTCCTCGACAGCCACAGCGTGCGGCCCGAGCACTTCGACCAGTCCATTGTGGTCGATCTCGACACCGCGCTCGACGTGGCCGCGCTGCGCACCGCCCTGGCCGCGCTGGTCGAGCACCACGACGCGCTGCGCACCCGGTTCGAGGGCGACCGCCAGGTGGTCGGCCCCGTCACGCACGCCGGCCCGTTGGCCCTGGACCACTTCGACCTCAGCCGGGGGCCGTTGCTGCGGGCGGAAGTCCTCGACGGCGGCTCGGTCCGCCTCACCGCGCACCACCTCGTGGTCGACGGCGTGTCCTGGCGCGTGCTGGTGGAGGACCTGACCACGGCCTACCGCCAGGCCCGCGCGGGCGAAACCGTCCACATCGGACGCAAGACCACCTCGTTCCGCGACTGGGCGACCCGGCTGGCCGAGCACGCGCTGCACGGCTTCGACACCGAGCTGGACCACTGGAAGGCCGTGGCCGCCACGCCGACCGACGTCCCGGTGGACCGGCACGGACCGAACACGGTCGAGTCCCAGCGCGAGGTCACCGTGCGGTTCACCGCCGAGGAGACCGCGGCGCTGCTGCGCGACGTGCCCGCCGTGTACCGCACGCAGGTCAACGACGTGCTGCTGACCGCGCTCGGCCGGGTGCTGGCCGACTGGACGGGCCGGTCGCGGGTGCTGGTGGACCTGGAGGGCCACGGCCGCGAGGAGCTGTTCGCCGACGTGGACCTGTCCCGCACGGTCGGCTGGTTCACCACCGTCTTCCCGGTCGCGCTGGACGTGCCCGACGGCGGCTGGGGTGAGGCGCTGAAGTCGGTGAAGGAACAGCTGCGCGCCGTGCCGGGGCGTGGCATCGGGTACGGCGCGCTGCGCCACCTGGCCCGCACCGCGCCCGCCTGCGACCCGCGGGTGTCGTTCAACTACCTGGGCCGGTTCGCCGCCGACCAGCGCGACCTGGAGCTGTCCGCCGACCCCCGCGCACCGCGCCCGCACCTGCTGGACGTGGTCGGCCAGGTGCGCGGCGACGAACTGGAGTTCACCTTCTACTACAGCGAGAACACCCACGAGCACGCCACGGTCGCGCTGCTGGCCGACTCGTTCGCCGCGTCGCTGCGCGGGATCGTGGCGCACTGCGCCGAGCCGGGCGCGGGCGGACGCACACCGTCGGACTTCCCGCTGGCCGACCTCACCCAGGCCGAGGTGGACCGGATCACCGGCGAGGACGCCTACCCGCTCACCCCGATGCAGGCGGGCATGGTGTTCCACGGCCTGGGCGACCGGGGCGTGTACTTCCAGCAGACCACGTTCGTGGTCGACGGCGTCACCGACCCGGCCGGGTTCGCCGCCGCCTGGCAGCGGGTGGTCGACCGGACGCCCGTGCTGCGCAGCAGCGTGCTGTGGGAGGGCGTGCGGCAGCCGTTGCAGGTCGTGCACGAGCACGTCCGCGTGCCGGTTGCGTTCCTGGACTGGAGCGATCTCGACGAGCCCGCCCGCGCCGAGCGGCTGCGGGAGCTGCTCGAGCACGACCGCGCCCAGGGCATCGACCTGGCCGTGCCGCCGCTGATGCGGGTCGCGATCGCCCGGCTGTCACCCACCAGCGTCCAGGTGCTGTGGACGTTCCACCACGTGCTGCTCGACGGCTGGAGCGTCTTCCACGTGCTCTCCGACGTGCTCGCCGAGGTGCTCGGCGACGGCGAGCCGGTGCGGCGGCGGCCGTTCCGCGACTACGTGGCCTGGCTGGCCGAGCAGGACCAAGCCGCGGCGGAGGCGCACTGGCGCGCGGCGCTGGGCGACTTCGACTCGCCCACCCCGCTGCCCGCCGACCACCCGGCCGAGCACGGCACGTCCTCGGAACGACTGTCGGTCGAGCTGACCGACGACGAGTCGCGGCGGGTGTACGAGTTCGCCCGCAAGCACCGCGTCACGCCCAGCGCGATCGTGCAGGCCGCGTGGGCGCTGCTGCTGGCGCGGTCCAGCGGCCGGCGTGACGTGTGCTTCGGCGCGACGGTCTCCGGTCGGCCCGCGGAGCTGCCCGGGGTGGACGGGATCACCGGCATCTTCATCAACACGCTGCCGGTGCGGGTCCGGGTCGACGGCGCCACGCCGGTCGCCGACTGGCTGCGCGCGTTGCAGGACGCCCAGGTCGAGTCACGGCGGTTCGAGCACGTGCCGCTGACCGAGATCCAGGGCTGGAGCGCGGTCGAGCGCGGCACGAACCTGTTCGACAGCGTGGTGGTGTTCGAGAACTACCCGGTCGAGGTCGCCGAGGGCATGGGGCTGCGGGAGCTGTCCGCGGTCGAGACCACGAGCTTCCCGCTCAGCGCCACCGTCTACCCGCACGAACGGCTCGGCCTGCTGCTGGGCTACGAGCCGGCGATGTTCGAGCGGGCCACCGTGGAACGGCTCGGTGAACGGCTGCGCCGCCTGCTGGTCGGCCTGGTCGCCGACCCGGACCGGTCGGTGGCCGACGTGCCGTGGCTGTCCGACGACGAGGTGCGCCGGGTGCTGTTCGACTGGAACGGCACGACGGTCGGCGAGCCGACCACCACGATCCCCGAACTGTTCGCCGCCCAGGCCGCCCGCACGCCCGACGCGGTGGCGGTGACGTGCGAGGGCGAGCACCTGACCTACCGGGAGCTGGACGAGCGCGCGAACCGGCTGGCGCACCACCTGGTCGGGCGGGGCGCCGGACCGGAGCGGATCGTCGCGCTGCGCTTGCCCCGTTCGCTGGACCAGGTGGTCGCGATGCTGGGCGTGCTCAAGTCCGGCGCGGCCTACCTGCCGCTCGACGTGGCCTACCCGGCCGAGCGGATCGCCGCCACCATCGCGGACGCGAAACCGGTGGCCACGCTGTCGGAGATACCGGACCTGACCGGTCTGCCGACCACGGCGCCGACGACGGCGCTGCTGCCCGGCAACGCCGCGTACGTGATCTACACCTCGGGTTCCACCGGACGGCCCAAGGGCGTGGTGGTCCCGCACGGCAACGTGGTGCGGCTGTTCTCGGCCACCGACCACTGGTTCGGGTTCGGCCCCGGCGACGTGGTCACCCTGTTCCACAGCTACTCCTTCGACGTGTCGGTGTTCGAGCTGTGGGCACCGCTGCTGCACGGCGGCAGGCTCGTGGTCGTGCCGCACGCGGTGGCGCGCACGCCGCGCGACTTCGCCCGGTTGCTCGTCGACGAGGGCGTGACCGTGCTGTGCCAGACGCCGTCGGCGTTCTACCAGCTCATCCCGGAGCAGCCGGCCGGGCTCAGCCTGCGGTGCGTGGTCTTCGCCGGTGAGGCGCTGGAGGTCCGCAAGCTCGACGGCTGGCACGGCCCCGGCACGTTGGTCAACATGTACGGCCCGACCGAGACCACCGTGTACGTCACCTACACCGAGGTCGACGGCAGCATCGGCGTGGCCATGCCCGACCTGCGGGTCTATGTGCTGGACGACGACCTGAACCCGGTGCCGCCCCTGGTGCCCGGTGAGCTGTACGTGTCCGGACCCGCCGTGGCCCGGGGCTACCTCGACCGGCCCGGGCTGACCGCGTCGCGGTTCGTCGCCGACCCGTTCGGCCCGCCGGGGACGCGCATGTACCGCACGGGCGACCTGGCCCGGTGGAACGACAACGGCACCGTGGACTACCTGGGCCGCAACGACCAGCAGGTCAAGATCCGCGGTTTCCGGGTCGAACTCGGCGAGGTCGAATCGGTGCTCGCCGCGCATCCTGCCGTGGCCCAGGTCGTTGTAGTGGTGAACGAACACCGCTTGGTGGCGTACTTCGTGCCGGACAAGCCGACTACGGCCTCGGAGCTGCGCCGCCACACGGCCGAGGTCCTGCCCGACCACATGGTGCCCGCGGCGTTCGTCGCACTGGAAAGCCTGCCGTTGACCGTGAACGGCAAGCTCGACCGCGTCGCGCTCCCCGCGCCCGAGCGCGACGCGGTCACGTCCGACGAGTACGTGGCTCCCCGCACCGAGACCGAAGAGGCCATCGCCGCCATCTGGGCGGAGGTGCTCGGCGTCGAGCGGGTCGGCGTGGAGGACAGCTTCTTCACCCTGGGCGGCGACTCGATCCGCAGCCTGCACATCACCTCGCGCACCAAGGCGGCGTTCGGCGTCGACCTCTCCCCGCGGGACGTCCTGACCACGCGCACCATCGCCTCCCTCGCGGAACTGGTCGAGGAACTGGTGCTCGCGGACCTCGAAGCACTCGCTGCCGACACGGAGGCGTGACCGGACATGACCACCTCCAAGAACGACCGCATCTCCGCGTTGCCGGAGCACCTGCGCGAGAAGCTCCGCCAGCGGCTCGCCGGCCGCGCCGCGCCGAAGGTCGACGTCATCCCTCCCGCGCCGCGGGACGAGCCGCTGCCGCTGTCCGCCGGTCAGCAGCGGCTGTGGTTCCTGGCGCAGTTCCAGCCCGAGAGCACCGAGTACACCAGCGCGATCGCGTTGCGGTTCACCGGTCCGCTGGACGTCGCCCGGCTGGCCGAGGCCGTACGGGGGTTGGTGCGCAGGCACGAATCGCTACGCACCACGTTCGACCAGATGGACGGGCGCCCGGTGCAGGTCGTGCACGACGACGTCCCGCTCGACCTGGTGCCCACCGAGGACCTGCGCGCGGTGCTGGACCAGCCGTTCGACCTGCGGCGCGGCCCGCTGTTCCGGGCCGCGCTGTCAACCGAGTCCGCCGACGCGCACGTGCTGCTGCTGACCTCGCACCACATCGTCGTGGACGGCTGGTCGCTCGGCGTGCTGACCGAGGAACTGGGTGCGCTGTACCGCGGCGAGACACTGCCCGAGCCCCGGTTGCAGTACGCCGACTACGCCGTCTGGCAGCGGGGGCGGCCGGTGGACACCGGGTTCTGGGTCGACCGGCTGGCCGGTGTCGTGCCGCTGGACCTGCCCACCGACCGGCCGCGGCCGGCGGAGCGCACGTCGGCGGGCGCGACGCTGGAGTTCACCGTGCCCGCCCGGCTGGCCGGTGACCTGGCGGAACTGGCCAGGGTGAACGAGACCACGCTGTTCACCACGCTGACCGCCGCCTGCCAACTGCTGCTGGCCCGCTACACCGGGCAGGACGACATCGCGATCGGCACCGTCACCACCGGCCGGAATCGGCCCGAGCTGGCCGGGCTGGTCGGCTTCCTGGTCGGCACCGTGGTGCTCAGATCCACTGTGGACACTTCCCGGTCGTTCGCCGAGTTCCTGGCCCAGGTCAACCGCACCGCGCTGGACGCGTTCGCGCACGACGACGTGCCGTTCGACCGGGTGGTGGAAGCGGTGGGCGCGTCCCGCGACCCGAGCCGGAC
Organism: Saccharothrix sp. CB00851; assembly: GCF_001905065.1. NCBI lineage: Bacteria > Bacillati > Actinomycetota > Actinomycetes > Pseudonocardiales > Pseudonocardiaceae > Saccharothrix > Saccharothrix sp. CB00851. Next base: position 38,548 of record NZ_LWLC01000026.1, on the reverse strand, counting down.
CCCGCTGTTCGACGTGATGGTGGTCCTCCAGAACGCGGGCCGCGCGATGCCGGAACTGCCGGGCCTGCACGTCGAGGAGTACCCGCTCACCCGCGAGTGGGCCAACTTCGACCTGAGCATCGACTTCACCCAGACCGACGACGGCCTGCACGGCCTGGTCGAGTACAGCACCGAGCTGTTCGACGCCGCCACGGTCGACCGGCTGACGCGGCACCTGCTCGTGCTGCTGGCGGGCATCACCGCCGACCCGCACCGGCCGATGGCCGAGCTGTCGCTGCTGATCGGCGACGAGCCCGACGGTCGCGGCGCGGCGGTCGCCGTGCCGGACACCACGTTCCCCGCGCTGTTCGAGGCACAGGCCCGCCGCACGCCGGACGCCACGGCGCTGGTCTGCGCCGGGACCCGGCTCACCTTCGCCGAGGTCGACGCGCGGGCGAACCGGCTGGCGCACCACCTGCTGCGCGAGGGCGTCGACCCCGAGCAGGTCGTCGCGCTGTCGCTGCCGCGCGGCGTCGAGTCGGTCATCGGCATCCTGGGCGTCCTCAAGGCGGGCGCGGTGTACCTGCCCGTCGACCCGGGGCTGCCCGAGGCACGCCGGCGTTACCTGCTGGAGGACTCCGGGGCGGTGCACGTGATCGACGCCCCGGTCGACACCTCCGACCTGCCCGACACCGCGCCGGACGTGCGTCCGCGGCCGGACCACGCGGCGTACGTGATCTACACGTCCGGTTCCACCGGCAAGCCCAAGGGCGTCGTGGTGGAGCACCGGCAGCTGGTGAACCTGCTGCACAACCACCGCGAGGACTTCGCCCGCGAGCACATGAGGGTCGCGGTGTCCGCCGTGTTCTCCTTCGACACGTCGTGGGAGGGCCCGCTGCTCATGGCCGACGGCCACGAGCTGCACGTGCTGACCGACGAGGTGCGGCTGGAGCCCACCGAGCTGGTGCGGTACGTGCGGGAGCACCGGATCGACTTCCTCGACCTCACCCCGTCGTACGTGCGGCAGCTGCTGCCCGCCGGGCTGCTCGACGGCGCGCACCGGCCCAGGGTGCTGATGCTCGGCGGCGAGGCGCTGGACGCGGCGCTGTGGCGGGAACTGGCCCGCGCGGACGTCGAGGCCTACAACTTCTACGGGCCGACGGAGACCACGGTCGACGCGGTGTCCTGCCTGATCACCGGCCACCGCCCGGTCATCGGCCGACCGCTGGCCAACCTCACCGCCCGCGTGCTGGACGAGGACCTGCGGCCGTTGCCGATCGGCGTGCCCGGCGAGTTGTTCATCGCGGGACCGCAGGTCGCCCGCGGCTACCTGGACCGGCCCGGCCTGACCGCCGACCGCTTCCTGGCCGACCCGTTCGGCGAACCCGGCACCCGGATGTACCGCACGGGTGACAAGGTCCGGTGGTTGGCCGTCGGCGGAGCCGACAATCAGACACAGTCGGGGCTCCTCGAATACTTGGGCCGCACCGACGACCAGGTCAAGATCCGCGGGTTCCGGATCGAGCCCGGCGAGGTCGAGGCCGCCTTGCTGAGCCACCCGGAGGTGCGGGCGGCCGCGGTGGTCGCACGGCAGGACAACGGTCACACCCGGCTGGTCGCCTACGTCGTCACGACCGGGCCCGCGAAACTGCGGGACCACCTGCGGCGCTCGTTGCCGGAGTACTCGGTGCCCTCGGCGTTCGTGGAGCTGGATCGCTTACCGCTGACCGCCAACGGCAAGCTGGACAAGGCCGCGCTGCCCTCGCCCGAGGCGACCTCCGAAGGCGAGTTCGTCGCGCCGCGCACGCCGGTGGAAGCCGAACTGGCCCGGATCTGGGCCGAGGTGCTCGGCGTGACGCGGATCGGCGTCGAGGACAACTTCTTCACGGTGGGCGGCGACTCGATCCTATCCATCCAGCTGGTGTCCCGGGCTCGGCAGGCCGGGCTGCACCTGGCCTCGCGGGACGTGTTCCGGCACCAGACCGTGGCCGAGTTGGCGCTGGTGGTGTCGGCGGCCACCGAGACCGCGCCGGAACCCGTGTTCACCGGCCCGGCACCGCTCACCCCGATCCAGCGGTGGTTCTTCACCGAGTACGGCCCGTTGGCGCACTTCACCATGTCGCTGCTGGTCGAGCTGGAGCCGGCGGTGGACGCCGAGGCGTTGCGGAACGCCGTGCGGACCGTGGTCGGGCACCACGACGCGCTGCGGCTGCGGTTCCGCGATGCCGACGGGCAGTGGACGCAGGAGGTCGCGGGCAGCGAGGCCGACGTGTTCCGGGTCGAGGCCGACACGGACGTCGAGACCGCGACGCTGGACGCACAGCGCAGCCTCGACCTGGGCTCCGGCCCCCTGCTGCGGGCGGTGTTCTTCCCCGGCGCACGGCCGAAGCTGCTGCTCACCGTGCACCACCTGGCGATGGACGGGGTTTCGTGGCGGATCCTGCTCGGCGACCTGGAGCAGGCCTACCGGGGTGTGCCCCTGGAGCCGGTCGGCACGCCGTTCACGCAGTGGGCGCACCGGCTGGCCGAGCACGTGCGGTCCGGGGCGTTGGACGGCGCGCGGGAGCACTGGAACGCGCTGCCCGCGCCCGAGGCGCTGCCGGTCGACCGGGACGGCGCGAACACCGCCGGTTCGGCGCGCGTGGTGTCGGTGCGCTTGGACCGGGAGACCACGGACGCGCTGTTGACCGCCGTGCCGCCGGTGTACCGGACGCAGGTCAACGACGTGCTGCTCAGCGCGCTCGGGCGGGCGCTGGCCGAGTGGACCGGGCGGGACGCGGTCACCGTCGCGCTGGAAGGCCACGGCCGCGAGGAACTGCTGGCCGGCGTCGACCTCAACCGCACGATCGGCTGGTTCACCACGCAGTTCCCGGTGGTGCTGCCGACGAGCGACGACTGGGGCCGGACGCTGAAGTCGGTCAAGGAGTCGCTGCGCGCGGCGCCGCACCGGGGGCTGAGCTTCGAGGCGCTGGGCGGCGGTGAGCTGCCGCAGGTCTCGTTCAACTACCACGGCCGGTTCGACGTGGCCGACGGCGGTTTCTACCGGGCCAGGCGCGACGCGGTGGGCGCGGACCTGCCCGCCGACGCCAAGCGCACCCACCTGCTGGAGGTGACCGGTCTCGTCGAACGCGGCGAGCTGGAGCTGAGCTGGCAGTACTCCGAGCACGTCCACGACGAGGAGACCGTGCGGCGGTTGGCCGAGCGGACCTTCGACGCGTTGCGGGAGATCGTGGCGCACTGCGCCCAGCCCGGTGTCGGCGGCCGCACGCCGTCGGACTTCCCGCTGGCGAAGCTCACCCAGGAGCAGGTCGACGCCATCGCGGGCCCCGAGGTCGAGGACATCTACCCGCTCACCCCGTTGCAGGCGGGCATGGTCTTCCACAGCCTGGTCGAGCCCGGCGCCTACGTGGACCGGATGCGGCTCGTGCTGGACGGCGTGGGCGACCCGGGGGCGTTGGCGCGGGCGTGGCAGCGGGTGGTCGACCGCACGCCGGTCCTGCGCACCTCCGTGGTGTGGGAGGGCGTGGACGAGCCCGTCCAGGTGGTGCACCGACGGGTCGAGCTCGCGGTGACGGGCGGGGACGAGCCGTCCGACCGGTTCGACTTCTCGGTGGCGCCGCTGATGCGGGTGGGCATCACCCCACTGGCCGACGACCGGGTCGAGGTCGTGTGGACCTCGCACCACGTGCTGCTGGACGGCTGGAGCACCGCGCAGGTGTTCGCCGAGGTGCTGGAGCACTACCGGGCGATCACCACCGGTGACGTGCCCGCGCCGCCGGCCCGCCGGCCCTTCCGCGACTACCTGGGCTGGCTGGCCGAGCAGGACCCGGCCGAGGCCGAGGCGCACTGGCGCTCGTCGCTGTCCGGTGTGGACGGTGTGACGCCGCTGCCGTTCGACCGGTTGCCCACCGAGGAGCACCGCGCGCAACGGACCGAAGTGGTGCGGCTGGAGCTGACCGCCGAGGAATCGGCGGCGCTGCGCGACACGGCGCGGCGTCACGGGCTGACCATCAACACGGTGGTGCAGGGCCTGTGGGCGCTGCTGCTGTCGCGGCACTCGGGCGAGCGGGACGTCGTGTTCGGCGGCACCGTGTCCGGCAGGCCCGCCGAGCTGCCCGGCGTCGAGTCGATGATCGGCATGCTGATCAACACCGTGCCCGTCCGGGTGGGCGTGGACGGCGACGCCCACGCGGTGGCGTGGCTGCGGGAGCTGCAGGCCGAGCAGAGCGAGTCGCGGCGGTTCGACTTCGTGTCCTTGGCGCAGGTGCGCCAGTGGGTGGGCACGCGGCTGTTCGACAGCGCGGTGGTGTTCGAGAACTACCCGCTCAGCGAGGTCACCGAGACCACCGGCGTGCGGGTGCGCGAGGTGCACGTGGAGGACGGCACCAACTTCGCCCTCACGCTGGTGGCGCACCTGACCGACCGCCTCGGTGCCCGGCTGCTGTACGACCCCGCGCTGTTCGACGAGACCACCGCGCGACGGCTCGTCACCCACCTCGGTGTGCTGTTGCGCGGGATCGCCGAGGACGCCGAACGACCTGTGCGCGCGCTGCCGATGGCCACCGACGAGGAGCTGCGCGCGGTCCTGGTCGACTGGAACGACACCGGCGCGGGCGGCCCGGTGACGACCGTCCCGGCCCTGTTCGCCGCCCGGGTCCGCAGCACACCGCACGCGCCCGCGGTGGTGTGCGGGGACGTCACCCTCGACTACGCCGAACTGGACGCGCGGGCCAACCGGCTGGCGCACGCCCTGGTGCGGCGGGGCGTACGTCCCGATGACCGGGTCGGTCTGCTGGCCGCCCGGTCGGTCGACCTGGTGGTGGCCCACCTCGCGGTGGCCAAGGCGGGCGGCGCCTACGTGCCCCTGGACGTCCGTGCGCCGCGCGAACGGCTGCGACTGCTGCTGACCGACACCTCGACCTCGGTGCTGCTGGCCGACGCCGGCTGGGTCGACGTGGCCCGCGAGGTCCACGACGGGCCGGTGGTGCTGCTGGGAGAGTCGCCCGACGAGCCGGACACCGACCCGGGCGTCGCGGTGCACCCGGAGAACCTGGCGTACGTCATGCACACGTCCGGCTCGACCGGCACGCCGAAGGGCGTGGCGGTGCGGCACCGGGACGTGGTGGCCCTGGCGTCCGACCGCGCGTTCGACCGCGGCCACGAGCGGGTCCTCCTGCACTCGCCCACGGCGTTCGACGCGTCCACCTATGAGCTGTGGGTGCCGCTGCTGCGCGGCGGCACCGTGGTGGTGGCGCCGCCGGAGGACCTCGACGCCGAGTCGCTGCGCCGGGTCGTGACCGAGGGCGGCGTCACGGCCCTGTGGCTGACCGCCGGCCTGTTCCGCGCGGTGGCCCAGGAGGCACCGGACTGCCTGGCGACCGTGCGCGAGGTGTGGACCGGTGGTGACGTGGTGCCCGCCGCGGCGGTGCGCCGGGTGCTGGACGCCTGCCCCGGCCTCGTCGTGGTCGACGGCTACGGCCCCACCGAGACCACCACGTTCGCCACTCGCCGGGTGCTCACCGCGGCCGACCCGGTGCCGGACCCGGTACCGATCGGCACGCCGCTGGACGGCATGCGCGCCTACGTGCTGGACGACGACCTGCGGCCCGTACCGCCGGGTGTGGTCGGCGAGCTGTTCGTCTCGGGCGCCGGCCTGGCCCGCGGCTACCTCGCCCGACCCGGGCTGACCGCGCAGCGGTTCCTGCCCGACCCGTTCGGCGTGCCGGGCGAGCGCATGTACCGCACCGGCGACCTGGCGCGGTGGACCGCGCACGGCGAACTGGAGTTCGTCGGCCGGGCCGACGACCAGGTCAAGATCCGCGGTTTCCGGGTCGAGCTGGGCGAGGTCGAGGCCGTAACGGCCGGGCACCCGGCGGTCGCGGAGGCCGTGGTGGTGCCCCGCCAGGACGAGCAGGGCGTCAAGCGGCTGGTCGCCTACGTCGTGCCCGCCGGGGCGGTCGAGGTGGCCGAGCTGCGGGAGACGGCGGCGCGCGAGCTGCCCGACTACATGGTCCCGGCGGCGTTCGTGGTGCTCGACGAGCTGCCGCTGAGCCGCAACGGCAAGGTCGACCGCCGGGCACTGCCCGACCCCGAGCCCACCCGCGTGCGGCAGTACGTCGCGCCCCGCACGGACGCCGAGCGGATCGTCGCCGAGGTCTGGGGCGACGTGCTGGGCGTGGCCGAGGTCGGCGCCGAGGACGACTTCTTCGCGCTCGGCGGCGACTCCATCCTCAGCATCCGGGTGACCTCCCGGTTGCGCGCGGCGTTCGGGGTGCAACTCTCGCCGCGCGCGCTGTTCGAACACCCCACGGTTTCCGGACTCGCCACCGCGATCTCCGGAACGACAGCGGTGGACGCCATCCCGGTGATCCCGCGTGATGGCGTCCACCCGCAGTCGCCCGCCCAGCAGCGGCTGTGGTTCCTGGACCAGTTCGAGCCGAACAGCACCGAGTACCTCGCGCCGATGGCGATGCGCCTGCACGGCCCGCTGGACGTCGGTGCGCTGCGCCGCGCGCTCGACGGCCTGGTGGCCCGCCACGAGTCGCTGCGCACCACGTTCGACGACGGCGTGCAGATCGTGCACGAGCCGTACGAGGTGCCGCTGACCGTCGAGGAGGGCTCCTGGCAGGACGTGCTCCGCGAGGAGGTGAGCACGCCGTTCGACCTGCGGCGGGGTCCCCTGCTGCGGACGCGGCTGGTGCGGGTGGCCCCCGAAGAGCACGTTCTCGTGCTGGCCCTGCACCACATCGTCACCGACGGCTGGTCCAGCGGCGTGCTGGCACGCGACCTCGGCGCGCTGTACGCGGGCCGGGAGCTGCCGCCGCTGCCCGTGCAGTACGTGGACTACACGGCCTGGCACGAGACGCCGCCGACCGACTACTGGGCCCGGCAGCTGGCCGGGGTGCCACCGCTGGAGCTGCCCACCGACCGGCCGCGGCCCGCGGTCCGCGGCGCGGCGGGCGCGATGCACGGGTTCACCGTGCCCGCACCGGTCGCCGAGGCGCTGCGGTCGCTGGTCGCGCACCGCGGTGACACCCTGTTCACCGCGCTCGTGGCCGCCACGCAGGCGCTGCTGGCCCGCTACACCGGGCAGGACGACATCGCGGTCGGCACCGCGGTGTCCGGGCGTGGCCGCGCCGAGCTGGACGACGTGGTCGGCCTGTTCGTCAACACCGTCGTGCTGCGGTCCACAGTGGACCTGCGCCGGTCGTTCGGCGAGTTCCTGGCCGACGTGCGGACCACCGTGCGCGACGGGTTCGCGCACCAGGACGTGCCGTTCGAGCGGGTGGTCGACGCCGTGCGGCCGGACCGCGACCCGAGCCGCAACGCGCTGTTCGACGCGATGGTGCTGCTGCAGAACACCGGCGGCGCGCTGCCGGACCTGCCCGGCCTGCGGGTCGAGGAGGTCGGGTCGCCGCTGCTGACCTCCACGTGCGACGTGACGTTCGAGTTCGGCGAGTCGGGCGGCGAGCTGCGCGGCGCGGTCGAGTACAGCACCGACCTGTTCGACGCCGACACGATCGACCGCATGTCCCGGCACCTGGTGGCGTTGCTGGCGGGCGTCACCGCCGACCCGGACCGGCCGCTGGCCGAGGTGCCCCTGCTGCTCGGTGACGAACCGGACGGGCGGGGCGAGCCGATGGCGGTCCCGGACACGCCGTTCCCGGTGCTGTTCGAGGAGCAGGCCACCCGCACCCCGGACGCCACCGCGCTGGTGTGCGGACCGACACGGCTGACCTTCGCCGAGGTCGACGCCCGCGCCAACCGGCTGGCGCACCACCTGCTCGCGCACGGCGCCGGCCCGGAGCGGGTCGTGGCGGTGTCGCTGCCGCGCTCGGCGGACTCCGTGGTGGCGATCCTGGCCGTGCACAAGGCGGGCGCGGTGTACCTGCCCGTCGACCGGGACCTGCCGCGCGATCGGGTCGAGTACCTGATCGCCGACGCGAAGCCGGTGCTGGTGCTGGACGAAACGCCGGACCTGTCCGGGTACCCGGACACCGCGCCGGAGGTGGCGGTGCGGCCGGACCAGGCCGCTTATGTCATCTACACCTCCGGGTCCACCGGCCTGCCCAAGGGCGTGGTGGTCGAGCACCGGCAGCTGGCGAACCTGTTCCACGACCACCGGGAGGCGTTTGCCGGCTTCGGTCGCCTGCGGGCCGCGCTGACCGCCGTGTTCTCCTTCGACACGTCGTGGGAGGGGCCCCTGCTGATGGCCGCGGGCCACGAGCTGCACGTGATCACCGACGACGTGCGCCTGGAGCCCGACGCGTTGGTGGCCTACGTGCGGCGGCACCGCGTCGACTTCCTCGACCTGACGCCGTCCTACGTGGGTCAGCTGCTGCCCGCCGGGCTGCTCGACGGCGACCACGTGCCCGCTGTGGTGATGCTCGGCGGCGAGGCGCTGCCGACGCCGCTGTGGCGTGAGCTGGCCGGGTCCCGGACCTCGGTGTTCAACTACTACGGCCCGACCGAGGTGACCGTCGACTCGGTCGCCACGCGGGTCGTGGGCGACCGGGCGGTGATCGGGAGGCCGACGGCCAACCTCACCGCGTACGTGCTGGACGACGACCTCCGGCCGCTGCCCGTGGGTGTCCCGGGCGAGCTGTACCTGTCAGGTCCCCAGGTGGCGCGCGGCTACCTCGACCGGCCGTCCCTGACCGCCCAGCGCTTCCTCGCCGACCCGTTCGGCGAGCCGGGTGCCCGCATGTACCGCACCGGCGACCGCGTGCGGTGGCTAGCCGTCGACGGAGCCGACAATCAGACAGGGTCGGGGCTCCTCGAATACCTCGGCCGCACCGACGACCAGGTCAAGATCCGCGGCTACCGCATCGAACCCGGCGAGGTCGAGGCCGCCCTGCTGGCCCACCCGGACGTCGCCGAGGCGGCCGTCGTCGCCCACGAGCACCACGGTCACCAGCGGCTGGTCGCCTACACCGTCGGCGGTGCGACCGACCTGTCGCCGTGGCTGAAGCAACGGCTGCCCGACTACCTGGTGCCGTCGGCGTTCGTGGCGCTGGACGCGCTGCCGCTGACGCCCAGCGGCAAGGTGGACCGGCGGGCTCTGCCCGCGCCGGTGTTCGCCGACGACGCCGGGTACGTGGCGCCGGAGCCGGGCGTGCCCGCGCGGCTGGCGGAGATCTGGGCCGAGGTGCTCGGTGTCGAACGGGTCGGCGCGCGGGACAACTTCTTCGCGCTGGGCGGCGACTCGATCCTGAGCATGCAGGTGGTGTCCAGGGCTCGCCAGGCGGGGTTGAAGCTGACCTCGAAGGACATCTTCCTGCGGCAGACGGTCGAGGACCTGGCGGTGGTGGCCACCGAGCACACCGGCCAGGTCCACGAAACCGTCACCGGTCCCGTCCCGCTCACCCCGGTCCAGCGCTGGTTCTTCAGCGAGTGCGTGGCGGTCGACGGAGAACCGCAGGCGCACTTCACCATGTCGGTGGTCGTGGACGTGGGCGAGGTCGAGCCCGACGCGGTGCGTGACGCCGTGCACGCCCTCATCGCCCACCACGACGCGCTGCGCACCCGGTTCACGCTGGTGGACGGCACGTGGTGGCAGCAGGTCGCCGAGGTCGGGAGCCCCGGGACGACCGGCGCCGAGGTGTTCCGGACCGCGACCGACGACCCGCGCACCGAAGGCGCACGCGCCCGCGCGTCGCTGGACCCGCGGCACGGCCCGCTGCTGCGGGCGGTGCTGTTTCCCGGCGGGCGGCTGTTCCTGACCGCCCACCACCTCGTGGTCGACGCGGTGTCGTGGCGGATCATCGTGTCCGACCTGCGGGCGCTGCTGGCGGGCGGCACGCTCAGCCCGAAGTCCACGGCGTTCGCCGACTGGTCGCGGCGGCTGAACCGGCACGTCCGCGAGGGCGGGTTCGACGCGGCCCTGCCGCACTGGGCGGCGGTGCCGGTCGAGGAGCGCGTGCCGACCCGGGCGGACACGGCGCGCACCGTCGAGGCGCGGCTGAGCCGCGCCGAGACCGACGCGCTGTTGCGGGACGTGCCCGAGGCATACCGGACGCAGGTCAACGACGTGCTCCTGACCGCGCTCGCCTCGGCGTTCGGCGGGCGGGCGCTGGTGGCGCTGGAGGGCCACGGCCGCGAGGAGCTGTTCGACGGCGTGGACCTCTCGCGCACCGTCGGCTGGTTCACCGCCCAGTTCCCGGTCGAGCTGGACGTGCCCGAGGGTGACTGGGGTACCGCGCTCAAGGCGGTGAAGGAACGGCTGCGCGCCGTGCCCGACAAGGGTTTGAGCTACGAGGCGCTGCGGTACGACGACCGCGGCCTGACCGGCGTCCTGCCCCGGGTGTGCTTCAACTACCTGGGCCAGTGGGACGGCGCGGTCACCGAGGCCGACCACGGTCGGGAGGTGCCGGACGACTTCGTGCGCCCGCATTTGCTCGACATCACGGCCGCGGTGTCCGGCGGCGAGCTGGTGGTGGAGTGGGACTACTCCACCGAGGCGCACGACGAGACCGAGGTGCGGGCGCTGGCCGACCGGATGCTCGACGCGCTGCGCGGCATCGCGGAGTTCTGCGCCCGGCCCGACGCCTGGGGTCGTACCCCGTCGGACTTCCCGCTGGCGCGGCTGACCCAGGAGCAGGTCGACCGGATCGTCGACCCGGACGTGGAGGACGTCTACGCGCTCACCCCGCTCCAGACGGGGATGCTGTTCCACGACCTCGTGGACGAGAGCACGGCCTACTTCAACCAGATGCGGGTGCGGCTGACCGGGGTGACCGACCCGCGCCGGCTGGGCGAGGCGTGGCAGCGGGTGGTGGACCGCACCCCCGTGCTGCGCTCCGGTGTCGTCTGGGAAGGGCTGGACGAGCCGGTGCAGGTCGTGCGGCGCGGCGTGCGGGTGCCGATCACCTACGCGGACGTGACCGAGGAGCTGGTCGCCGCCGACGCCGCGGCCGGGATCGACCTGTCCGGGCCGACGCTGATGCGGCTGGTGATCGGTCGCGTGTCCGACACCGAGGTCGACCTGCTGTGGACCTCGCACCACCTGGTCCTGGACGGCTGGAGCACGCCGCAGGTGTTCGGTGACGTGCTGGCCGAGTACGCGGGCGTCGAGCCCGCTCCGCGCCGGCCGTTCCGCGACTACCTGGCGTGGCTGGCCGAGCAGGACCCGACTGCCGCGGAGGCGCACTGGCGGGGTCTGCTGGCCGGGTTCGCCGACCCCACTCCCCTGCCGTTCGACCGGCCGCCCGCGCAGGCGCACCGCGCCGAGTCGTCCGCGAGGGTCCGGGTCGACCTGCCCGCCGACCGGCTGGACGCGGTCGCCCGCACGCACGGCCTGACGGTGAACACCCTGGTCCAGGGCGCGTGGGCGGTGCTGTTGGCGCGCACGTCCGGTCAGCGTGACGTGGTGTTCGGCAGCACGGTGTCCGGCCGGCCCGCCGAACTGCCCGGCGTCGAGTCGATGGTCGGCATGTTCATCAACACCGTGCCCACCAGAGTGTCGGTCGACTCCGATGCCGACGTGGTCACGTGGTTGCGCGGCCTTCAGGAAGCGCAGATGGAGTCGCGGCGGTTCGACTTCGTGTCACTGGCGCAGGTGCAGGGCTTGGCCGAGATCAGGTCGGACTCGGGCACCAACCGCTTGTTCGACAGCCTGCTCGCGTTCGAGAACTACCCGGTCGGCCAGGACGGGCCGGACGACGGGCCGTCGGTCGACGGTGTCGACGGGCTGGACACCACCACGTTCCCGCTCGCCGTGCGCGCCTACGTGGACGACGAGTCACTGCGCGTCGAACTGGGCTACGACCCCCGGCTGTTCGACGCGGGCACGGTCGCGGCGCTGGCCGACCGGCTGTCGCGGCTGCTCGACGCGATCGGCGCGGACCCGAGCCGGCGCGTGTCCGAGCTGCCGTGGCTGTCCGACGCCGACCTCGACGGGGTCCGGGCGGTGTGGCAGGGCCCCGGGTCCAGCGCGTCCGGCACCCTCCCGTCGCTGTTCGCCGCGCAGGCCGCGCGCACGCCGGACGCGGTGGCCGTGCTCGGCGAGGGCGTCACCCTGACCTACCGCGAGCTGGACGAACGGGCGAACCGGGTGGCGCACCACCTGGTCGCGGCGGGCGTCGGGCCGGAGGCGGTGGTGGCGCTGAAGCTCCCGAAGTCGCCGGACCTCGTGGTCGCGATCCTGGGCACGCTCAAAGCCGGCGCGGCCTACCTGCCGGTCGACGTCTCCTACCCCGAGGAGCGCATTACCTACATGATCGCCGACGCTCGGCCGGCGCTCGTGCTGGACGGCCTGCCGGACGTGTCGGGGCTGCCCGCCGAAGCGCCGGACGTGGCTCTGAGGCCGGAACACGCGGCGTACGTGATCTACACGTCGGGGTCGACCGGCAAGCCCAAGGGCGTGGTCGTCACGCACGCCGGGCTGGCCGCGTTCTCCGCCGCCGAGGCCGAGCACTTCGCCGTGTCGCCGGGTGACCGGGTGCTCCAGTTCTCCTCGCCCAGCTTCGACGCCTCGGTGCTGGAGCTGTGCCTGGCGCTGCCGACCGGCGCGACCCTGGTCGTGCCGCCGCCCGGACCGCTGCTGGGCGACCAGCTCGCCGCGTTCGCCACCGACCGCGGCGTCACCCACGCGCTGATCCCGCCGGCGGCGCTGGCCACCGTGCCGGACGACGGCCTGCCGACCCTGCGCACCCTCGTGGTGGGCGGTGACGCGACCTCGGCCGACCTCGTGCGGCGCTGGGCGCCCGGCCGGCGGATGGTCAACGCCTACGGTCCGACCGAGTCCACTGTGGTCACGTCGTGGAGCGGACCGCTGGAGCCCGGTGGCACGCCACCGATCGGCCGGCCCATCCCCGGCACCTCGGTGCGCGTGCTGGACGACGCGCTGCGGCCCGTGCCGGTCGGCGGCACCGGTGAGCTGTACGTCACCGGCGTCGGCCTGGCCCGCGGGTACCTGGACCGGCCGGGGCTGACCGCGCAGCGGTTCGTCGCCGACCCGTTCGGCGAGCCCGGCTCGCGCATGTACCGCACCGGCGACCTGGTCCGGATCCGCCACGACGGTCAGCTGGCGTTCGTGGGCCGCGCCGACCAGCAGGTGAAGCTGCGCGGGTTCCGGATCGAGCTGGGTGAGGTCGAGGCCGTGCTGGCCGCGCACGACGCCGTGGCGCATGTCGCCGTGGTGCTGCGGGACAACCGCCTGGTCTCCTACTACGTGCCCGAGGGCCCCGTGACCGCCGCCGAGCTGCGCGAGTACGCCGGGCGGCAGCTGCCCGAGTACATGGTGCCGACCGCGTACGTAATCCTGGAGCGGTTGCCGCTCAGCGCCAACGGCAAGCTGGACCGGGTCGCGCTGCCCGCACCGGCCCGGGACGCCTCGGCGGACGGCGGGTTCGTCGCGCCGCGCACCGAGGCCGAACGGCGGGTCGCGGACGTGTGGGCCGAGGTGCTGGGCCTGTCCGAGGTCGGCGCGGAGGACAACTTCTTCACCCTTGGCGGCGACTCGATCTCCAGCATCCGGGTGGTGTCGCGGCTGCGGTCGTGGTTCGACGTGTCGCCGCGCGACCTGTTCGACCACCCGACCGTCGCGGCGCTGGCGGCCCGGCTGTCCGGGTCCGCGTCGCACGACGCGGTGATCCCCCGGGTCGACGGTGACGCGCCGTTGTCGTTCGCGCAGCAGCGGTTGTGGTTCCTGGACCAGTTCCAGCCCGGCGGGACCGAGTACGTGACGCCGCTGGCCGTGCGGCTGCGCGGTGAGCTGGACGTGCCGCGGCTGGAGCGGGCGCTGACCGCGCTGGTCGAGCGGCACGACGTGCTGCGGACCACGTTCCCGGCGGTGGACGGGCTGCCGGTGGCGGTGGTGCGGCCGGCCGACGTCACGCTGCCGGTGGTGGACGAGCTGCCCGCGCTGGAGCCGTTCGACCTGGCCGAGGGGCCGCTGTTCCGGCCGGTGCTGGTCCGCCGCGGGCCGGACGACCACGTGCTGGCGTTGACGATGCACCACATCATCACCGACGGCTGGTCCGGCGGCGTGCTGATGTCGGACCTGGCCGCGCTGTACGGCGGCGAGGAGCTGCCGCCGCTGCCCATCCGGTACGGCGATTTCGCGGCCTGGCAACGGGAGCAGCCGCTGGACGACCAGCTGGACTTCTGGCGCGAGGAGCTGGCCGGGGTGCCCGCGCTGGAGCTGCCCACGGACCGACCCCGGCCGCCGGTGCAGACCACGGCGGGCGCGCGGACCGAGTTCGCCGTGCCCGCCGCCGTCACGCGACGGTTGCGGGAGCTGGCGCGGGCCGCGGACGGCACGTTGTTCATGGCGCTGGTGGCGGCCTGCGAGGTGCTGTTGCACCGGTGGTCCGGGCAGGACGACTTCGCGGTCGGCACGGTGGCGTCCGGGCGCGACCGGCCGGAGACGCAGAACCTGGCCGGGTTCTTCGTCAACACGGTCGCGCTGCGGGCGCGGATCGAGCCGTCGGCGACGTTCCCGCAGTTCCTGGCCCGCACGCGCAAGACCGTGCTGGACGCGTTCACGCACCAGGACGTGCCGTTCGAACGGGTGGTGGACGCGGTGCAGCCCGACCGCGACACCAGCCGCACGCCGCTGTTCCAGGCAGTGGTGGCGCTGCAGAACACGCCGCAGGCGCCGGGCTTCCCGGGGCTGGAGGCGGAGGACGTCGCGCAGCCGACCGTGAGCGCCGGCTTCGACCTCACGGTGGAGTTCACCGAGGACGGGGACGGGCTGCACGGTTCGGTCGAGTACAACACCGACCTGTTCGACCCGGGCACGGTCGAGCGGCTGGTCGAGCACCTGGGCGTGCTGCTGACCGGTGTCACCGCCGACCCCGACCGTCCACTGTGGGCGTTGCCGGTGCTGCCCGACGCCGAACGGGAGCTGCTGGCGGCGTGGGGCACGTCCGGCCCGGCCGTCGACGGGCCCGGGTTCGTGGACCTGGTCGAGGCGCAGGTCCGGCGCACGCCGGACGCGTTGGCGCTCACGGGCGAGGTGGACGTGACCTACGCGGAGCTGAACGCGCGGGCGAACCGGTTGGCGCACCACCTGATCGGGCTCGGCGCCGGGCCGGAGCGGATCGTCGCGCTGCGGCTGCCCCGCTCGGTGGACCTGCTGGTGTCCGAACTGGCGGTGCTCAAGGCCGGTGCCGCGTTCCTGCCGGTCGACCCGGACTACCCCGCCGACCGGATCGCGTTCATGCTCGACGACGCCCGGCCGCTGGTCGTGCTGGACGGCCCGGTCGACGTGTCCGGGCAGCCCGACACCGACCCGCGGGTGCGGGTGCGGCCGGAGCAGCCCGCGTACGTGATCTACACGTCCGGGTCGACCGGGCGGCCGAAGGGCGTGGTGGTGTCGCACGCGGGCCTGGCCACCTTCTCGGCGGCCGAGATCGCGCACTTCGAGGTGGCGCCGGGCGACCGGGTGCTGGAGTTCTCCTCGCCGAGCTTCGACGCGTCGGTGCTGGAGCTGTGCATGGCGTGGCCGGCGGGCGCGGCGCTGGTCGTGCCGCCGCCGGGACCGCTGCTGGGCGACCAGCTCGCCGAGGTGGTGAACGGGTTCGGCGTGACCCACGCGTTGATCCCGCCGGTCGCGCTGGCCACCGTGCCGGACGTGGCGCTGCCGACCCTCCGCACGCTCGTGGTGGGCGGGGACGCGTGCTCGGCGGACCTGGTCGACCGGTGGGCGCCGGGTCGGCGGATGATCAACGCCTACGGGCCGACCGAGTCGACCGTCGTCACGTCGTGGAGCGAACCGCTGGAGCCCGGTGGCGCACCGCCGATCGGCCGGCCGATCCCCGGCACGCGGGTGCACGTGCTGGACGCGGAGCTGCGGCCGGTGCCGGTCGGTGTGGCCGGTGAGCTGTACGTCTCCGGTGTCGGCCTGGCCCGCGGGTACCTGGACCGGCCGGGGCTGACCGCGCAGCGGTTCGTGGCCAACCCGTTCGGCACCGAGTCGGATTCCTCGGCGGGCTCCCGCATGTACCGCACGGGTGACGTGGTGCGGTGGAACGCGGCCGGTGTGCTGGAGTTCGTCGGCCGGGCCGACGACCAGGTGAAGATCCGCGGGTTCCGGATCGAACTCGGCGAGATCGAGACGGCCCTGCTGCGGCACCCCGACGTGCGGGAAGCGGTCGTCGTGGCCAGGCCGGACGCGCGGGGCCACAAGCGGCTCGTCGCGTACGTGGTGGCCGCCCGGTTCCGGGTCGAGCAGGTCAGGGAGTTCCTCGGCGAGTCGCTGCCCGACTACCTGGTCCCGTCGGTGTTCATGCCGGTGGACGCCCTGCCGATCAGCCCCAACGGCAAGGTGGACCGGGCCGGGCTGCCCGACCCGGACTTCGGCGCGCTCGTCGGCGACGAGTACGTCGCGCCGGAAGGGCCGGTGGAGGAGGCGCTGGCGGCGGTGTGGGCCGACGTGCTCGGGGTGCCGAAGGTCGGTGCGCGGGACAACTTCTTCACCCTCGGCGGCGACTCGATCCTGAGCATGCAGGTGGTGGCGCGGGCACGGCAGGCCGGGTACCGGTTCACCACCCGCGACCTGTTCGTGAACCAGACCGTGGCGTCGCTCGCGCCGCACGTCACCGTGGAGGTCTCCTCGGCGGCCGACCGGGCGCCGGTGGTGGGCGAGGTGCCGTTGACGCCGATCCAGCACTGGTTCCTGCACTCCGGGCGGCGCAGCCCGCACCACTTCAACCAGTCGCACCTGGTCGAGTTGGACCCGGCGGTGGACGTGGCGGCGTTGCGGCGGGCGTTGGGCGTGCTGATGGCGCACCACGACGCGCTGCGGCTGCGGTTCACGTCGGTCGACGGGGTGTGGCGGCAGCACAACGACGACGTCGGCGAGGTCGACGTGCTCACCGTCGTGGACGGTGTGGACGAACTGGAGAAGGTCGCCGACGAGGTGCACGCGTCGTTCGACCTGGCGACCGGGCCCCTGTTGCGGGCCGTGCTGTTCCAGTCCGACCAGCCGCTGTTGCTGCTGGTCGCGCACCACCTGGTGGTCGACGGGGTGTCGTGGCGCATCCTGCTCGACGACCTGCAGTCCGCCTACCGGGGCGAGGACCTGGGCGCCAAGACCACCTCGTACCAGGAGTGGTCGCGGCGGCTGGAGGCGCACGTGCTCGGCGGCGCGCTGGACGACGAGGTCGAGCACTGGACCCAGTCGTTCCCGCCGTTCCGGAAGCCGACCGGGACGCCGGAAGCGGTGACCGTGGAGCTCTCCGAAGAGGACACCGACGCGTTGCTGCGCGGCGCGCCCGCCGCCTACCGGACCCGGATCAACGACGTGCTGCTGGCCGCGATGGCGTGGGCGCTGTCGAGGTGGACGGGGTCCTCGCGGGTCGCGGTGGACCTGGAGGGCCACGGGCGCGAGGACGTGCTGGACGTCGACCTCTCCCGGACCGTCGGCTGGTTCACCACGATGTTCCCGGTGACGCTGGAGGTGCCCGAGGGAGGGTGGCGCGATCGGGTGAAGGCCGTGCGGCGGCAGCTGCGGGCCGTGCCCGGCAACGGGTTCGGCTACGGGGCGCTGCGGCAGCACGGCCTGGTGCCCGACGGCGGGCGGCCCGCGGTGTCGTTCAACTACCTGGGCCAGTTCGACGGCGGTTCGGCCGAGTCGACCGGCCTGTACCGGGAGGTGCGGCCCGCGGTCGGCGAGGAGCACTACCCGGCCGACGCCGGTGACCACGTGCTCGACGTCGTGGGCGAGGCGGGCAAGACGCTCGGCTTCACCTGGTACTACTACCCGTCGGTGCACTCGGCCGCGGAGATCGAGGGCGTGGCCGCCGACTTCGCCGCCGCGCTGCGGGCGATCGCCGCGGACTGCCGGGGTGCGCTGTGACGACGTCGTTGGCGCGCAACCGCAACTACACCCTGTTGTGGGGCGGTCAGGCGCTGTCCGAGGTCGGGTTCAGCGCCTCGATGCTGGCCCTGCCGCTGCTGGTGCTGGTGCTGACCGACTCGCCGGTGCTGTCCGGGCTGGTGCTCACCGTGGGCGCCACCGCGCAGCTGCTGGTCGGGCTGCCGGCCGGTGCGCTGGTCGACCGGTGGGACCGCCGCCGGATCATGCTGTGCTGCGAGGCCGTCCAGGTGCTCGCCCTGGGCGGGTTGGTGGTCGCGGTGTGGGTCGACGCGGTCACGATCCCGCACCTCCTGGCGGTCGCCGCGGTGCTCGGCGTGTGCCGGGCGCTGTTCGAACCGGCCGAGGACGCGTGCCTGCCGCGGCTGGTGCCGGAGTCGCAACTGGCGACCGCCGTGGCGATGAACGGCGCGCGGTCGTCGTTGGGGCAGATGACGGGCACGGCGCTGGGCGGCGTGCTGCTCGCGGTGGCCCGCTGGCTGCCGTTCCTGGTGGACCTGGTCACGCACGTGGTGGCGTTCGTGGCGCTGCTGTTCATCCGGGTGCCGCCGTCCGCGCCGGTCGAGTCGCACCCGCACCTGCTGCGGTCGATCGGCGAAGGCTTGCGGTGGGTGTGGAGCCGCCGCGAGATCCGGGTGACGGCGCTGTGCGCGGTGGTGCTGAACCTGTTCTTCACCGCGTTCTACGTGGTCGTCATCGTGCTGGTGGAGGGCCGGGGCGCGTCCGGCGCGCAGATCGGCGTGATGGCGGCGATGCTCGGCGTCGGCGGCGTCCTCGGCGCACTGGCGGCACCGTGGCTGCACCGCGCGCTCGGGCCGCACCGGTCGATCGCGTCGGTGTTCTGGGTGCTGTCCGCGCTGGTGCCGGTGGCGCTGCTGGTCGAGTCGCCCTACCTGCTCGGGGCGCTGTTCGCCCTGATGAGCTTCCTCGCCCCGACCGCCAACACCACGATCAGCACCCACCAACTGCTGCTCACCCCCGACGAGCTGCGCGGACGGCTCAGCGGGGTGATGGCTGTCGTCGTCGGCGGCGCCGGTGCCGCCGGCCCCCTGGTCGGCGGCGTGCTGACCGAGGCCCTGTCCGCGCGGACCGCCGTGGTGGTGTGCGCGGCGGGCATCGTCCTGATCACGATCTTCGTCACCGTCAGCCCGACTCTGCGCGGGTACGCGAAAGCACAAGAGGAGAACAACGCATCATGAGGGACGACATCACCTACCAGGTCCTGGTCAACGACGAGGGCCAGTACTCGCTGTGGCCCGCGCACCACGACGTGCCCGCCGGGTGGCGGTTCGAGGGCACCAAGGGCACCAAGGACGAGTGCTCGGCGCACGTCGACGAGGTGTGGACCGACATGCGGCCCGCGTCGTTGCGCGCGGCGATGGACTGAGGCCCCCGTGCCGAGCGGCCCACGGGTCTCGTGGGCCGCTCGGCACAGCCGCTCAGAACAGCGGGATCAACGCGCCGACGACCCCGGCACCGACCAGCGCGCTGACCACGCCCCGGCGCAGGACCAGCAGCCACAACGCGGCGAGGCCGAGCAGCACGAACTGCCACGGCTCGTGCAGCGACCAGGCCAGCGGGACCGTGGTGCCCGCGATCGCGCCGATCGCCGCCGCGCCCGCGCCGGTGAGGAACGCCTGCGCCTTGGCGTTGTCCCGCAGGCGTTGCAGCCTCGGACCGCCCGCGATGACCATCACGAACGACGGCGCGAACGCGACGAACGCGGCCAGCAGCCCGCCACCGAGGCCCGCGGCGGCGTAGCCGACGACCGCGACCGTCTGCACGACCGGTCCCGGGGTGATCTGGCCGAGCGCCACCGCGTTGAGGAACTGGGCGTCGGTCATCCACCCGTACGTCTGCACGGCGTCCTGCCGCATCAACGGGATGATGACGAACCCACCGCCGTAGGACAGCGCGCCGACCTTGGTCGCCACCCACGCCACCGCGCCGAGCCCTCCCCCGACCGCGGGCAGGGCCAGGACGACGGGCCAGTGCGCCGTGCGGCCGGACGGCGCCCGCACCGCGACCTCCACCAGACCGGCGGCGACGAGCACCAGCACCAGCCACGGCCCGGTCACCGCCGCCGCGACCCCGCCGACCACCAGGTACGACGCCCATCGCACGCGGGCCGCCCACGCCGTGCCGACGCGCCGGTAGCTGCCGGGCACCAGGCCCCACGCCGCGTGCGCCGCCACCGCGGGCACCGCCGCTCCCGCACCGGCCGCCGCCCCGGTCACCCACGCGGGCGCGTTGTCGGCCAGGAACAGCACGGCCAGCGCGAGGATCAGCAGCAACCCCGGCACGATGAAGCACACCCCGCCGACCACCGCGCCCACCGCGCCGCGCAACCGCCACGCGCACAGGATCGCCAGCTGCGTCGAAGCGGGACCGGGCAGCAGGTTGGTGACCGCGATGCCGTCCTCGAACTCCCGGTCCGACAGCCACCCGCGCCGCGTCACGCACAGCTCGCGCAGCAACGCGATGTGCGCGGGCGGCCCACCGAACCCGACGCAACCGATCCGCCCCCACTCGCGGGCGATGGTCGCCAAGCCGACTGCGCGCGCGTCGCCCACCACGTCACCACCCATCCGGTCGAAGCCACGCGCAGGATAGCCGGCCGCTACCGTCCCACCGGTGAGCGCACAGGACTGGTTGACCGACACGAAGGTGTCCTACGACACGGTGGCCGAGAGCTACTCCGACATCACGCGTGAGGCGTTGGCGAAGACGGCGCTGTTGCGCGGTGTGCTGGCCCTGTTCGCCGAGGCGGCGCGGGAGGTGGGCGGGCCGGTGGCCGACGTCGGGTGCGGACCCGGGCTGATCACGGCCCACCTGCGCGGGCTGGGGCTGGACGCGTTCGGCATCGACCTCTCACCCCGGATGGTCGAGATCGCCCACCGCGACCACCCCGGGGTGCGGTTCGACGTCGGCTCCATGACCGACCTCGACCTGGCGGACGGCTCGGTCGGCGGCGTGCTGGCGTTCTACTCCGTGATCCACGTCCCGGACGCCGAGGTGCCGACGGTGTTGGCGCACTTCCACCGCGTGCTGCGGCCGGGCGGTGTGGTCATGCTGGGCTTCCACGTCGGTGACCGGGTCCGGCTCAAGACCGAGGGGTACGGCGGGCACCCGATGTCGCTGCACGTCCACCGGCGGCCGGTGGAGCGGGTGGCGGGCTGGCTGCGCGACGCGGGCTTCACCGTCGAGGCGCAGGTCCTGATCGGCCCGGACGAGGAAGTGCCCGGCGGCATGCTCATCGCCCGCACCCCGACCGGAACCTGATCAACCGACCGCACCTGCCCAACGGCACCCGTGCACGGCGGGACCGGCTTGGCGGGACCGGCTTGGCGGGACCGGCTTGGCGGGTCGGGCACACCGGGCCACGCACACCGCGCCGGACACACCAGGCCGCGCACACCGGGTCGGGCACACCGGGACCGGCACGGCGGGCCAGACACAGCAGGCCAGACACGGCGGATCAGGCCCGGCAGGCCGGGCGCGGCGGGCCGGGCGCGGCGGGCCGGGCGCGGCGGGCCGGGCGCGGCGGGTCAGGTCACCGGCACGATCCGGGCGGACCGCAGTTCGCCGTCCTCGACGTCCAGCAGGCCGATGGTGCCGTGCGGCTGGCGGCGGCGGTCCGTGGGCGAGCCCGGGTTGAACACCCGGACGCCGTCGCCGGTGACGTCCATCGGGATGTGGGAGTGGCCGAACACCACCAGGTCCGCCTCGGGGAACCGGCGGCGCATGCGCGCGGTGCGCCCGGTGGCCTGGCCGCTGTCGTGGATCATCGCGACGCGCAGTCCCGCGAGGTCGAGTTCGACGGTCTCCGGCGCGCCCCACGCGACCACGTCCGGCCCGTCGTTGTTCCCGCACACCGCGGTCACCGGCGCGTACTGCGCCAGCTCGTCCAGCACGGACGCCACGCAGACGTCACCCGCGTGCAGGATGACGTCCGCGTGGCGCAGGTGTTCCGCCACTTCCGGGGGACACGACTTCCACCGCCGGGGCGCGTGGGTGTCGGACAGCACGACTACCCGCATGGTGCGGAACCTACCTTCCGCGGGCTCAGGTCACGGCCGGCCCCGCGTCACCGCTCGCGGCCAGTTCCTTGAGGAACTCGTGGCACTGCTTGGCCCGCGCCGAGTCCTCCTCCATCACGCGGCGGAAGAAGTCGGCGATCTCCCGCTTGCCCGCGTTCTCCGCGTCGCGGACGTACTGGCCGTAGTCGTGACCCGCCTTGAGCGCGTGGTACTGCACGGAGATCAGGTCGTAGCTGACGTCGTCGAAGCCGGTCTCCCCGGTGGCCATGGTCCCTCCTCGGTGGTCGGTCGGTCGTCCTGTGCCATACCCGGCAGGCACGCCGCCAACCACCCGGGCGGTGGTCGCGCTGAGTGGCACGCACCCCGGGTTGCTTGTAGCGTGCGAATCCGGGTTGAGACGACAGCCTGGTCTGCCGCGAGCCGCTTCGCCGGCTGGAGGAACCCATGAAGATCGCAGTCGTCTCGGCGCACGCCAGCCCGTTGCCCGTGCTCGGCGACGCCGAGGAGGGCGGGCAGGACGTCCACGTCGCCGACCTGGCGGCGGCCCTGGTCGGCGCCGGGCACGATGTCGTCGTGCACACCCGGCGTGACTCCCCGCGGTCGCCGGAGGTGGTGCGCACTCGGCACGGTTACGACGTGGTGCACGTGCCGGCCGGGCCACCGAGCCCGATTCACCCGGACGAGCTGCTACCTCACCTGGACGAGTTCACCCGGTTCCTGCGTTCGCAGTGGCGGGCCGACCCGCCGGACGTCGTGCACGCGCACTACTGGACGTCCGGTGTGGCGTCGGTGCTGGCGGCCAACGGGTTGGACGTGCCGGTGGTGCAGACGTTCCACTCGTTGGGCGTGGTGGCGCAGCAGGCGGGTGACGAGGGTGTGCCGGAGGCGCGGCTGTCGACCGAACGGCTGATCGCGCGTCAGGCGAGCCGGGTGGTGGCGCAGTGCACGGACGAGAAGGCGCAGCTCGTGCGGCTGGGTGCGCCGCGGACGCGGATCGCGGTCGTGCCGCCGGGGGTGGACGTCGACCGGTTCAAGCCGGACGGTCCACGCCTCAACCGCCCGATGGCGCACCGTTTGGTGTCGTCGGCGGTGGGTGCCGAGGACGTGATCACGGCGTTGCGGGCGGTGTGGGACACCGAGCTGGTGGTCGTGGGTGGTCGGGCGGAGGACGTGCGGCGGCTGCGCGAGCATTCGCGGGTGTCCGGCGTCGGCGACCGGGTGCGCCTGGTCGGCCGCGTACCGCAGGTGGCGATGCCCGCGCTGCTCCGGTCGGCGGACGTGGTGGTCTGCGCGGCGTCGGACGGCGCCGCCGTCACGCCGCTGGAGGCGATGGCGTGCGGGGTGCCGGTCGTGGCGGCGACCGTGGGCGGGTCGATCGACACGGTGGTGGACGGCGTCACGGGTCTCCTCGTGCCGCCGTCGGACCCGCGGGCGCTGACTCGCGCACTGCGCCCCTTGCTGGCCGACGACGCCCGCCGTGACGCCTACGGCATCGCCGCCGCCGACCGCGTCGAGGCCAGGTACAGCACGGTCCGCATCGCCACCGAGACCATCCGCGTCTACCGCCAGGCCACCGGTCTCGCGGAAACCGTGGACGCATCAGCCCACGAAGCCTGACCCACCCCAACCTCGACCGCGCCCCTCAAACGCAATCTTGCAAATCCCACTGCACGCCGGATACCGGCGCCGATCCCGCCGCCCGCCGACCGCCATCGCCAGGATCCCGCCGCGATGCACACTGGCGGAAAACCAGGGACCCGTGCAGAACATCAGGCAACCATGCAATTCCTGCTGCAATGCCGTCCCGTGGCAGGGCCGGCTCGGACGTGGCGTCCGGGCGGCATCCGGGCGGGCGGTCTCCTGGGCGGACGGTCTCCCGGGGCGGGCGATGTCCGGGCAGGCGGGGTGTGAGTGGGTGGGTGGTTATCGCGCGTAGGCGCGTAGGCGGTCGGTCAGGTCGTCCGGAGTGCCGTAGGTGCGCAGGCGGATCGGGCGTGGGTCGCCCGGGTGGTCGCCGCGGCGGAGGGCGGCGACGTAATCAGCCACCGAGGGAGGTGGTGGCAGGACGTCGCCGCCGCGGTACGTCAGCACTACCGGTGGGTCGGTCGGTACCGTTCGCACGGCGGCGGCCCAGCCGTATTCCTCGTCCCACAGCAGGGCGAGGTCGCGGTCGGGGATGGTGGGCAGGTTGCCGTCCACCGCCAAGTACGCCGTGGCCGGTGGGCCGGGGTCCGTTCGCCAGCACCGGCCCGCCAACCCCAGCTCCACCGCGACCGCCCGCAGGTACCGCCGCAGGCCGCCGGTCGGCGTGTCGTCAGGACCGAGGTCCACGGTCCTCAGGTCACCTCGTCCGCGGCCCGTCGTCGCGCGGCGCGGAACGGCCCAGCGCGAAGCCGAGCGCGACCATGCCGACGCCCAGCAGCAGGTGCAGCCAGTTGTCGGCGGTGTTCACCGGCACGAAGTTCGCCGAGCTGTCGTGGTCGATGACGAGCCCGTAGAGCCACAGCACCAGGTACACCACACCGCCCGCGACGAGGTACAGGAACGCGTTGCGCGCCGTCTTCGCCATCAGCAGGCCCAGGAAGCCGAACGCCAAGTGCACGACGTTGTGCAGGATGGACACGACGAACACGCCGAACAGCTTGGCCTGTGACTCGTGACCGGCGAACTGGATCGAGTCGTAGTCGGTGGTCAACCCGGGGATGAACCCGGCGATCCCGACCACGAGGAACACCGCCCCCACGACCGTGGCCGCCGTTTGGACCGGTGTGCGTGCCGTCGCTGTGCCAGGCCTGGACATGTCGACTCCCGTCGCCTCGCAAGAACACCTCGGTTGCGGATCGATTACCCGGCGTCGGTAGGGGCAAACGACTCAGCGGGCGGTTCGAAGCGGTGCGGCATCCCCCGGTCGCGGTAGCGGTCGGCCCACCGCTTGGCCGTGGCCACCGAGACCCGGATCTGGTCACGCGGTGGGAACAACGGGAAAGCGCCCTAGGCTCCGCCACACCGCCCACCGCGAACCGGGATTCCCGGTCTGCCACGGCAATTCACGCCGGTCACGAGACGACCGCACATCCCGGGACCCCGTAACGTCACCCTCCACTCGCCGCACGTGTTTCTCCTTGACGTGAGACGGGCGCAAGGAATGGGATTTCGTCCATTCCGCTTTCGCCGCCACATCAGGGAGCTTTCATGCTCATTCGGAGAGCGCTCTCCGGACTGTTCGTCGTGCTGGTCGCCGCAGCGTGCGGTGACCACCCGGGAGGGGACGTCCGCACCACCGCCGCGCCCAGGCCCGTCGTCGGCGTCATCCTGCCCGACGACGAGCCGTCCTCCCGCTGGACCGAGCAGGACAGCCCCAAGCTGGCCCAGGCCCTGCGCTTCGCCGGGGTGGAGCCGCTGATCCAGGACGCCGACAACGACGAGGCCACGTTCGCGCGCATCGCCGACGACATGATCGACCGACGGGTGGACGTACTGATGACCACTCCCCTGAGCCCGGAGGGCGGTGCCGCCGTCGAGGCGAAGGCCGAGGCCGCCGGCATCCCGGTCGTCAACTACGACCGGCTGAGCCTGGGCGGCCACGCCGACTACCTCGTCACGTTCGACAACATCGACGTCGGCGAGCTGCAGGCCGAAGGTCTGCTCGACTGCCTCGGTGACGTCCCGGGCGCCCGGATCATCGAGCTCCAGGGCTCACCGACGGACAACAACGCGACCCTGTTCCGGGACGGCCAGCGCCGCCGGCTCGGTCCGCTGTACGACGACGGCACGTTGACGTTGGTGGAGAGCCACGCGGTCGCCGGGTGGGCCGTCGAGGAGGCGAAGGCGGCGTTCACCCGCATCCTCGACGCGCACGGCGGCCGGGTCGACGGCGTGGTCGCCGCCAACGACGGCTTGGCGGGCGCGGCGATCGACGTGCTCCGGTCCAGGGGCCTGGCCGGTGGACGGGTTCCGGTCACCGGCCAGGACGCCACCCTCGACGGCCTGCGCGCGATCCTGCGCGGCGACCAGTGCATGACCGTGTTCAAGCCGATCCGCGACCAAGCCGAAGCCGCCGCGCGCCTCGCCGCCGCCCTGGCCAAGGGTGACGTCAGCGGCGCGGACGACCTGGCCACCGGCAACACCCACGACGTCGCGTCGGGCCGGGACGTCAAGTCGGTGCTGCTGGGCGCCGACCTGATCACCCGCGACGACGTGCGCCGGCTCGTCACGTCGGAGAACGCGATCAAGGCGAAGGACCTGTGCACCGACGACATCGCGCCGGTGTGCGGCGAGGTGGGCATCCTGGTCAACTGACCACCGGGTCGGCCGGGCGGCGGCGCGGAACGTGGGTTGGGACGGTCAGCCGAGGTGGACGACCGTGACCTTGGTCCCGTCGGTCACGGCGAACCGCGAGCCGGCCTCGTCCACCGCGATCCGCGCCGGTCCGGAGAACGATTCGCCCGGCACGATGGAGCTCGCCGCGGTGCCCGTCGGCAGGTCCGGCCATTCCGCGAGGAGCTCACCGGTCGATCCGTCGAACAAACGGGGGTGTTCGTACAGCGCGAGGAAGTCGCCGCCGATCGGAACGAGATCACCCGCCGTCCGGTCGAGCCGCCTGCGCCAGGTGAACGTCTCGGTCGCGGTCGACCACCGGGCCACCGTGTTCGGCTCGAGTTCTTCGGGGCTTTGCGGATCGTACTCCTCCGGTGACGTGTTCAGCACGACGTCGTCACCGATGAAACACGCGCCGCTGACCTCCGCACCCACCTCACGGGGCATGTCGAACGTGCCGTGCCACGAGTCGAGCGTGGTGGCGTCGGCGAGTGCCCGGTGCAGGTCGTAGACCGCCACGCAGTCCCACGGGTGCCACACCCAGCCCGCGCTGAGCAGGTAGCGGCCACTGCGCGACACGGCGAGGCGGGAGTGGAAGACGTCGGTGGTGTCGCGGTCCGCCGCCGTGAGCCGCTCGCCGGTCGCCGCGACCTCGATCTCCAGCCGGTTGTACTCCTCGGGGCAGTGGGCCAGACCGGTGCGGCCGTCCGGCAGCGTGAACAGCGCGAGCGGGTACCGGTAGGACTGCGCCTGGTAGTAGCTGCGGTTCAGCTCGCGGATCAGCTCGCCGTCCGGGGTGAAGAGCAGGGCCTTCGTGCCGGTGCTCGCCATCAGGGCGATGACGTCGCCGCGTGGCGAGATGGTGGCGGCGTCGAACTGCGCGCCGTAGGGCCCGAAGCGCTGGGACGGCGGTGACCCGTCGAAGGAGACGGACCGCCGGCCCGCGGCGACGTCGAACAGCCGCCCGCCGATCCAGACCAGCGCCCTGGCTTCGACGACGACCTGCTCTCGGTGGATCTCACGCACGACACCAGTGTGCGGACCGGCGCCAGCGATTTTCGGTCCTCCGGTGGGCGACCGGTCGATCATCGGACGTTTCCAAGCCCGACAATTTCACTCGAATTGATGAACGAGCCCTTTCTTTCGCGAGATGAAGTCATGTTTCAGAAAATGGACGATAATCGACGGTCCTGTAGACTTACCACCGGGGGCTACGGGGGTGCGGCGGGATCGCACCGCCCGTAGGTGGTTTTGCACCGGGGGGATGACCATGAACGGTGACAGTGATCTGATCAGCGAACTGCTCAGACCGGTCCGACTCACCGGGGTGTTCCAGAGCAGCTGGCAGGCCCGCGCGCCCTGGGCCGTCACGGGGGGCACGTCCGAGCAGTGCGCGGTCCTGCACTACGTGTGCGAGGGATCGTGCTGGATCACCTCGCGGGACCGCGATGTCGACCCGATCCGGTTGTCCGCGGGCGACGTGGCGATGTTCCTGCCCAGCGCGCCGCACCAACTGTCGGACGAACCGGGCCGCCAAGCAGTACCGCTGCAGGGCGTGTTGCCCTCCCGGGACGCGGGCACCTCGCACACCGTCGAACTGGGCGGCACGGGGCCGGTGACCCGCATGCTGTGCGCCGGGCTGCACTTCGACCCGCAGCCGTCGTCCGCGCTGTACCAGGTGCTGCCCTGGGTGCTGGTGCTCGACGCCGCGCGGGTGGACCGCGAGCCGCTGCTGCGGCAGACGCTGGAGCTGCTCGCCGGCCCCGGCCAGGAGCACGCGCCGGGCGCCGAGCTGGTCACGCTGCGGGCGTTCGAGCTGGCGCTGGTGCTGACCCTGCGCCCGATGCTGCGCGAGCTGTCCGAATCCCCGCACGCGCTCAAGGCCGTGCGCCACCCCGGTATCAGCCGCGCCCTGGTGATCATCTACACCCGGTACCAGGAGCCGTGGACCATCGACACGCTGGCCCGTGAGGCGGGCATGTCGCGGTCGGCGTTCACGTCGGTGTTCGGCGACCTGGTGGGCGAGGGACCGGCCCGGCACCTGGCGGGCAGGCGGATGGCGGAGGCGGCGCGGCTGCTCACCGAGACCCGCATCCCGCAGAACGCCATCGCCGAGCGCGTCGGCTACCAGAGCGCGGTCGGCTTCCACCTGGCGTTCCGCCGCTGGCTGGGCATCACGCCGGGCGCGTACCGGCAGAACGCGTGGGCCGTGGCGGGATCTTAAGCGACCCGCGCCGGAGCTTTAATGATCCGCGCGACGCGGCCGTGGATCGTGGCCGTGTGCACACCAGAACCGACCTGGCGTCGGACGCGCCCGCGACGACGGCCCGGCTGGCCGGCAACGAGATGCCGTTCGGGCCGCTGCCCGGCGTGGTCGAGGCCATCGCCGGTGCGGCGGCCGAGGCCCACCGGTACCCGGACCTGGCCTCGGTCGAGCTGCGCGAGGCGCTGGCCCGGCGGTGCGGCGTCACGGCGGACCGGGTGGTGACGGGGTGCGGTTCGGCGGCACTGTTCGCGCACCTGGTGGCGTCGGTGGGCGGCGAGGTCGTCCACTCGTGGCGTTCGTTCGAGGCGTACCCGATGCTCGTCGCGGCCTCGGGCGGGACGAGCGTGCCGGTGCCGGTCACGCCGGAGCACCGGCACGACCTGCCCGCGATGGCGGCCGCCGTCGGCCCGCGCACCCGCCTGGTCGTGGTGTGCAACCCGGACAACCCGACCGGCACCACGTGCGGCCGGGCCGAGCTGGACCGGTTCGTCGCCGGGGTGCCGTCGGACGTCCTGGTCGTCATCGACGAGGCGTACCGCGAGTTCGTCACCGACCTCGACGTGCCCGACGCGCTCGCCGCCTACGGCGACCGGCCCAACGTGGTGGTGCTGCGCACCCTGTCCAAGGCGTGGGGCCTGGCCGGGCTGCGCCTGGGCTACCTGATCGCGCACCCGGAGGTCGCGGCGGCGGTCGGCGAGGTCGTCATCCCGTTCTCCACCAACGCGGTCGCGCAGGCCGCCGGGCTGGCCGCGCTCGACGCCGAGGTCGAGATGGCCCGCCGGGTCGCGGTCGTCGTCGCCGAACGGGAGCGCGTCGCCGACGAGCTGGCCGACCTGGTGCCCGACGTGCCGCCGAGCCAGGGCAACTTCCTGTGGCTGCCGCTGGGCGAGGCCGCCGAGCACGTCGGCCGCGCGTGCGCGCGTGAAGGCGTGCTGGTGCGCGCGTACGCCGGGGAGGGCGTGCGGATGACCATCGGCACCCCGGCCCAGAACAACCGCTTCCTGGTGGTCCTCCGGCACGCGCTGCGCACCGGTCGTCGACCTCTTCCAGCTTGAACCGTGTAGTGAGAAAGGGCAGATCAGCGTGACGCAGAACGACGCGCGCAAGTTCCTCGTGTTCGGTGCCACCGGTTTCCAGGGCGGTGCGATCGCGCGGCGGCTGCTGGCGGAGGGCCGTCCGGTGCGGGGTTTCTCGCGGACCGCGGGCGGCTCACCGGCGAGCCCGCCGCCGGTCGAAGGGCTGGAGCACGTCTTCGGCGACCTGGGTGACCGCGACGCCGTCAAGCGGGCCTTCGAGGGCGTCACCCACGCGGCGGTGGTGCTGCCGCAGGTGTACGACCACGACACCGTGCTGGCGCACGCCACCAACGTCGCCGAGGCGGCCCGCGAGGCCGGGGTGACCAGGCTGGTGTTCAACGGCAACACCCGCATCCCGGCCACCAGGACGACGTTCTCCGGGTTCGAGACCCGGCGCGCCGCCGAAGCCGTGCTCGCCGAGTCGGGCGTGCCGACGGTGTTCGTCCGGCCGCCGATCTACCTGGACAACCTGTTCAGCCCGTTCAGCGGGCCCGCGCTGGTGCGTGACGGCGTGCTGGCCTTCCCGCTCCCGCCGCACGTCCGCGTGGCGTGGCTGCCGCACGTCGACCTGGCCAACGCCACCGCGGCGGCGCTGACCACCGCGGCCGACGTGGCGGGCCGGGTGTTCGACCTGGGCGGCAAGGAAGTCGTCACCGGTCCCGAACTCTCCGAGGCGTTCGGCGCGGCGTTCGGCCGGCCGGTTCAGTACGTGCCGCTGGAGCCCGCGCAGTTCGAGGGCGGGTTGGCGCAGGTGTTCGGGCCGGAGACGGCGGCGGGCATCGCCGGCACCTACAAGTGGGCCGCCACCGAGGAGGGCGCCGACTCGCTGGTCGGCGACCCGCAGGGGCTCGAACGGGCGCTCGGGGTGTCGCTCACCCCGCTCGCCGAGTGGATTTCCGCGCAGCCGTGGCACATCTGGGCGGAGGCCCCGACACGGACCTGAGCGCGGTCACCAGGGGGAAGGGATCAACGAGAACCATGAGGATCTTCAAGGGGGTGCTGGCGGCGGTGGTGGCGGGTGTCCTCGTCACCACCGCGGCGCCGGCGGCGACCGCGGACACCGCACCCGCGGCGGTCGACCAGCACGTGCCCGGCGCGGTGGCGATCGGCGTGTTCTACGCGGCGTTCAACACCGGGCGCGACGAGTTGATGTACTTGGCGGTCACCGAGGACTGGGTGGACGACCCGGCCTGGCCCGGTCTCGGCACCGGGTACGAGGCGGCCCGCCAGGTGGTTCGCCAGGTGCGCACCGTCTTCCCGGACCTGCGCACCGACATCCTCGACTACCACGTCGAGGGTGACCGGGTGACGTTGTCCGTGCGGCACTCCGGGACGCACTCGGCCGAGTTCGCGGGCGTGCCCGCGACGTACCGGTACGTGTCGTTCGGGGCGGTGGAGACGCACCGGATCCGCGACGACCGGATCGCCTACACGTGGCACTGGGAAGACATCGACGAGTTCTTGGAACAGGTCCGGGGATAACGAACACGCACGCGGGTCGGCACACCGGTGGTACCGGTGCGCCGGCCCGCGTCACCACAGGGTGCGGAGGAATGCATGACGGCAACGCTGTTCACCGGCGGCTCGCGACGGGCCGACGACTCCGGTGACCTGAAGAACTTCCTGCTCGACAGCTCGGACCTGCCGAAGATCGACGGCCTGGTGCGCAGCGAGACGGTGAGCCAGGAGGAGTGCCACCGGCTCATGGTCGAGGGGACCAAGGAGACCTACAGCCACGAGGAGATCTTCGGGCAGTACTGCTCGCTCGGCGAGTACATCGACGTGCCGTACGACGTCGTGTTCGAGTACGCGGCGAACGTGCACTCCATGGAGGAGTGGACGTTCAGCGTGCGCGACCTGCGGCACGTCGGCGGCGGTCTCTACCGCGGCACCGAGGCGATCCAGCCCAACACGGAGATCTTCATCCGGGCCGACGTGATGAAGGGGCCCGAGCACGGGCTGGTGTTCTACCCGTGCGCCTGGGACCAGGGGCACGACCTGTGGATGCGGTACTACTTCACGTTCATCGACGCCCGCAAGACCCTGGGCAAGCCGGGGACGGTGGTGCTGTGGACCAACTGCAAGCACCCGTACTACGACCGGTCGGTGACGAACGTGCCGGACTACATCGCCGAGGGCCGCGACCGCACCGACCGCTACTGGGTCGGTGACATCTGGCCGAACTTCGATGCGATCCACAAGATCGAGATCGGCAACCTGAAGCGCATCCTGGAGCACCGCTTCACCTCGGGCCACAGCCCCGGCTGACCCCCGCTGTTCGCAGGGGCGACACCGAACCGCTCCCCGGGAGTCGGACTGGAACCCAGTTCCGACTCCCGGGGAGCGGTCTTGTGCGCATCGGAAGGCTTGTGCACACCGGAAGGGCAGCGCACCGGCCGAGCCCGGCGCGCTGCCCCCGATCCGGCTAGGAGGCCGCGCCTGCCCACTCGGTAGTGGTCGCCTCGTCCGCGGGCAGGAACGGCGTGAACGGCGGCACCTCCTCGGCCGGGAGCCGCAGTTCCAGCAGACCGGGACGGTCCCCGTGCCGCTCGTGGTAGTCGACCAACCGCTCGCGCAGCTCGGCCAGGGTGCCGGCGGAGCCGACCCACAGCCGGTCCGGCTCGCCGAGGCCGCGGGCGACCGCCGCGATGTCGACCGGCGTGTAGCTCACGCACTCGATCCGGCCGTCGAAGAACGTCTGCTGCCGCGTCACGCACATGCCGTGCATCCCGTTGTTGAAGATCACGTACAGCGCGGGCAGGCCGAGGTCGACCGCGGTGTGCACCTCCAGCCCGTTCATCAGGAACGCGCCATCGCCGCAGAACACCATCGTCCGGGCACCCTCGGGCGAGCCGAGCTGCGCGCCCACCGCCGCGCCGAGGCTGTAGCCCATGCCGCCCGCGCCGAGCGCGATCGTCGACGACGTGCCCGGCGGCACGTCGCTGAGGTGGATGACCGCCGACGCGCAGTTGCCCGCGTCCAGCACGATGTGCCCGTTGGTCGGCAGCCACGCGGACAGCGCGGTGATCGCCTCGCTCTGGGTCAGGTCGTCGCCGTCGTCACGCGGGTGCGGCGTGCGGTCGACCGGATCGGCCGGGCGCGGCACGAACCGGCTCAGCTCGTAGCGCGGGAACGGGCTCTTCGCGAACGGCTCTGCGGCCAGGTGCTCCAGCAGCAGCCGGGCCACCGCACCGACGTCACCGGCCACCACGATTCCGGGGTCCACCGCGCGCCGAGGGTCGTCCGGGTCGATGTTGACCACCGCCACCCGCGCCGGGTCGAGCGCTCCCAACGGGCCGCGGGTCATCACGTTCAGCCCCGCGCCCGCCACCACGACCAGGTCGGCGTCACCGATGACGGCGTGCGCCGACGGGTGGCCGGTGACGCCGACGACGCCGAGGAACAGCGGGTCGTCGTTGGGGAACTCGGCGCGCGCGGACATGGTCGTGGCGACCGGGACACCGGCCCGCCGGGCGAAGTCGACCACCGCCGCGCCGTCCGGGCTGCGCCGCACGCCGTGCCCGAGGACCAGCACGGGCTTGCTCGCCGCACGCACGGCGTCGAACAGCCGCCGCACCGCCGCCGGGTCCGGCGGCGCGGTGACGACCACGTCGGCCAGGTCCTCGGGCCAGTCCGCCGGGCGCGGCCCCACCGGCTGCTCGTAGACGTCACGCGGCAGCAGCAGCGCGACCGGTCCGGGCCGGCCGGACAGCGCGGTGTCCACCGCGTCGCGCAGCTGCTCCCAGAACCGCGCCGGATCGACCTTGACGGTCTTCTTGGTGATCGCCGCCAGCATCGCCCGCGCGTCCACCGCCCGGCCGATGCCCGAGCCGTCCTGGAACGCGCCGCGCCCCTCCAGCGCGGCCGGCGGTTGGCCGACCAGGGCCAGCACCGGCACCGACTCGGCATAGGACTCGGCGAGCCCCACGGCGAGGTTCATCATGCCGCCGCCGGACGTGGCGCAGCAGACGCCGAGGGTGCGGTGCACCCGGGCCCGGCCGTCGGCCATGAACGCGGCGCCGTCCTCGCGACGGGCCATGACCGAGGTCAGCCTGCCGTCGCCGAGCCGGTGCACGGCGTCGTGGACGTGCTCGACGTTGGCCCCGCTGACGCCGAAGACGTACCGCACGTCCCAGTCGCGCAGTGCACCCACCAGTGCGTCGGCCAGCGTCAAGGTCAACCGGTCGTCGTCCTTCATGTTCTCCCCCATGGTTGTCATGTCCCCCGGTCAGCCGCCCTGCCGGTAGCGCGAGTGCGTGCCCGACCAGCGCAGCGCCATCGCGCTCACCAGGTCCCCACCGTTGGCGAACGTGCCGAGCGCCAGCACGTCACCGGGCTTCACCAGGCCCTCGTCCAGCGCGTCGGCCACGGTGACCGGGATCGAGCCGGCGAACAGGTTGCCGTACTTGGCGAGCGTGTCGTGGGCGCGCGGTTCCCCTATCCCGGTGCGCTCACGCCATTCCCGCAGGTAGGACTCGTTCGGTTGGTGGGTGATCAGCAACGCCACCTCGTCGGTGGTCAGCCCGGCCTGCGACAGGGCCTCGGCGACCGCGTCGGGGACCAGCGACATCGCGTTGTCGCGGATGCGCTCCAGCCGGTCCTTGGTGAAGTTGACCGTGATCGGCCCGCAGCCGCGTTCCCAGTAGTTCTTGAAAACGCCCTCGACGACGTCGGGTTCGAAGCGCAGCAGCCCGTAGTTCTCGCCGTGCGAGACCTCGTACGCGGCCAGCACGCTGCGCTCGCCCGGTGCCACCAGGGTCGCCGTGGCGCCGTCGCCGAGGACCCAGGAACGCCGGGACTTCTGGAACTCGGGCAACCGCGAGACGAAGTTGGTCACGGTGAGCACCACGACGTTGCGGTGGATGCCGGACTCGATGAACGCGCGCGCGGTCTGCAGGCCCGACAGCCAGGAGCAGCAGCTCGTGTCCACCTGCAGCACGGCCGCCTTCGTCGCACCGACCGCCGACTGCACGGCCGGGCCGATCCCCGGCCAGAACGTGTCGTTGAACATGCAGTGGTAAATGATGAGGTCGATGTCCTCGGCCGCGACCCCCGTGCGGTCGAACAACTTGCGACACGCCTCGGCGCCGAGTTCGGCCGAGGTGAAGTCGGGCGAGGCGAACCGCCTTTCGGCCACGCCTCGGAAGAATGAATTCCCACTTAGTTCGTCATCCGAACCGGCGGCGTCGGCGTTCACCACCACGCGGTCCGGCATGACGTTGACCACGTCAACTACCTGCGCATCAGGCACTACGATCCCCCCAGGGAAATTCCTGAAAACTTAACACGTTCGCCGGGCAGCGGTCATCGCTGCGGTCGATGCTCTGGCACGGTCCACGCCCCCATCAATCGAGTGTGTGACAGGTCACAGCACCGGAGGGGATTACTGGATGTTTGTTAAACGGAACGGACGAACATTTAACGCCGACCCTGATCACGGTTGACCGGCCGCCGAACGGCAACCTTCCCACCGCCGCCGATCCCCTGTCCATTCCGCATCGATCGATTCAGGCGCACGGAGGTATCAGGGCTTCGCCCGGTCGAGCAGGGACAGGTAGGCGTCGAGCCGGGCCGCACCGGCGAGCAGGGTGCGGCCGCGCGTGGTCAGCCGGTCCTGCCAGGAGTCGAGGAAGGCGCTCAACGCGTCCGCGCCGCCCGCCTCGCGCAGCGCGTCGAGGAACCGCGCGACCTGGTGCAGCCGGTAGCCGCCGTGGCGCAACTGGCGGGCGATCTCGGCGTCACGCACGACGTCCGGCCCGTACTCGCGGTAACCCGTCGCCCGGTCGCGCCCGGGGCGCAGGACGCCGGCGGCCTCCCAGGTGCGCAGCGTCGCCGGGTGCACGCCGAGCCGACGTGCGAGTTCGCCCACGGTCAGCGGCCGTCCCCGGAGCCGGTCCGGGGTCGCGGTGGACAGGGCGCCGAGGGCCGCCGCGACCTCGGTCCGGGTGTCGCGTTCGGCGACCAGGGCGACGTGGGCGACGTCGATGAGCCGGTAGGCGGACTCGGTGTCGCCCCGGTTGATCGCCCGCATGATCTCCACCGCCCGCTGGTGCCCGTGCCCCGCGCGCAACGCCAGGAAGGCGCGCAGGGCCTGCGCGTGCAGGGTCGTGTAGCGCCGATAACCGGTCTCGCCGCGTTCGCTCGGCGGGAGGATCCCGGCGGCGTCGTAGTTGCGGATCGCCTGGGCGGACAACCCGTGCTCCCGGGCGAGGTCGATGGGGCGCAGGGTGCACCTCCGATTGAGGCTTGAGCGCGAAAAGACCAGGTGAAGTCGTGGAAGTTTCACTCGAACCTTCAACGATACGGTCAAGTGCAGTGTTCGCCTGGAAGGGGTTGTCCATGTCCACTGCCGCCGCACCGCGTGCCCTCGGCCGCCCACTCGACCACCCGGCCGACCTGGGCCGTACCCTCGACGAGCTGCTCGCCACGCGGTCCGAGCCGCCGACCGTGTTCGCCCTCGGCGAGCCCACGCACGGGATCGAGGCGTTCCCGTTGCTGCGCAACGACGTCCTCGGCCACCTGGTCGAACGCGGGTACCGGTCGGTCGTGCTGGAGACCGACGTGTTCGCCGCGTCCGCGGTGGACGACTACGTGGCGGGCGCGCCGGCGGAGATCGACACCGTGCTCGCCACCGGGTTCAGCCACGGGTTCGGCGCCGTGCCGGGCAACCGCGAACTGGTCGAGTGGCTCCGCGAGCACAACGCCAAGCGCGCACCGTCGGACCGGGTTCGCTTCTACGGCTGCGACGCGCCGGTGGAGTACTCCGGTGCGCCGAGCCCACGACGTGCGCTGACCTCGGTCGTCGACTACCTGCCCCCGGCGCTGCGGCCGTCGTCGGCCGGTGCCCTCGACGTGCTGCTCGGCGAGGACGCGGACTGGACGACCGAGGCGGCCATGTACGACCCGGCGGCGTCCGTCGGCGACTCCGACCGTGCCCGTGCTCTGCGCGTCGTCGCCGACGACCTCGCGAGCGCGCTGCGCCGTGCGGAACCCGCCCTGCGTCCCGCCGATCCGACCGGGTACGACCACGCCGTCACGCACGCGCGCACCGCTCTGGGTCTGCTGCGCTACCACGCGGCCATGGCCAGTCCCGCGCCTGATCGCATGGCGGCCCTGATGAGCGTGCGCGCCGAGATGATGGCCGACAACGTGCTCGCGATCGTGGCGCGGGAACGGCGACGTGGGCCGAGCCTGGTGTTCCTGCACAACGCGCACCTCCAGCCCGCGCGCTCGCACGTGTCGGATGATCACGGCGAGGTGAGCTGGGCCAGCGCCGGTGCGCTCGTCGCGCTGACCCTCGGCGAGCGGTACCTGTTCGTGGCCACCGACGCGAACCCTGAGAGCGTCGCGGGGACGCTGCAGCGCGTGTTGGCCGAGGCGACCACCCGACGTGCCCTGTTCCCGGCACTGGCCCTGCGCGCCGCGCTACCGCCGTCGATCCGCGCTGGAGAACCGATCGTGCCCGGTCACATCCCGCTCACCCCGGCGGACCTGGAGGGCGCCGACGCGGTCGTCTTCGTCGCCGACACCGACGGGAAGCGGCACCGGTACTGGTAGCCGCTCTCGCCGCGGCGGCAGCGGCCCGCGTGGGAGGATGGCGGACCAGTGCGGCGAGCCGGTCAACGCCTTGGGGTCGCAGGAGGTAGTTCGCCGGATGGTGAACGAGTTCTCGGGTACCGCGCACGGTCCTGTCGTGCAGGCCGGGCACATCGACCACCTCGAGGTGCACTACCGGCCGCCCGCCACCCACCTGAGGCAGCTGCCGCCCGTGGTCGAGCTGGTCGGCCGCGGCACCGAGCTCGCGGAACTGCGTTCGCTGGCCGACACCGCACCGGCCGCGATCGGTGTCGGCGGGCCGCGGTGGGTCGGCAAGAGCGCGCTGGCCGTCGCGTTCGCGCACGAGATCGCGGACCGCTACCCGGACGGTCAACTCTACCTGGACCTCAGGGGCAACCGGCACAACCCCGTGTCGCAGGAGGAAGCGCTGCGGTGGGCGTTGCGCTCGTCGGGACTGGCCGCGGAGGACATCCCGGACGATCCGTCACACCTCGCGTCCGCCTACCGCAGCGCGCTCGCCGACCGGCGGGTGCTCGTCGTGCTCGACAACGTCGTGGACGAGACCACGGTCGACGTGTTCACCACGCCCGCCGGTCTGGTGCTGGCCACCGGCCGTGGTGCGCCGCTGTTCCCGCGCGGTGTCGCCAAGCTGCACGTGCGCCCGCTCGACCTGCCGGACGCGATCGCCCTGCTGCGCCGTGAGGCGGACTCCGACGTCCACTGGCACGGGGACGATGCCGAGCGGCTCGCCCGGCTGTGCGGCGGCCTGCCACTGCCGCTGATCGCCGTGGCCGATCACCTCCGCCGCACCGCGTACTCACCGCGAGGGCTCGCGGGCCTCGTGGAGGACGGCCGCGTACCGCTGTCGTCGTTGTCCGCCAACGGGATGTCGCTGGGTGACTCGCTGGCGGTGTCCTACCGCCGGTTGCCGGAACGAGCGCGGCAGGCGTTCCGCAGGCTCGGCGTCTTCCCCGGTGCGACGGTCAACGACCGGGCCGTCCAAGCCGTCACCGGTGACCGGGACCCCGACGGCGTCAAGCGGGCGATGATCGCCGAGGGCCTGCTGGTCGAGCACTGGCGCGGCGGCACCACCGAACTGCCCGCGCCGTTCCGGTCGACGGCGCGGGAGTGGCTCACCGATGCCGACGGCCCGGCCGATCAGGTCCTCGACCGGGTCCTGGACCACTACGCCGACGCCGCCGAGTCGGCCCTGGCGGCGTGGCTGGGCGAGCACCCGCCGGGCACCGACGTACGGGTGTCCGAGGTGGTCCGGCGGACCAGTCGCGGATTCTTCCTCGGTGAAGCGGAGAACCTGCGGTCCCTGCTGGAGAGCGCGGCGACCCGCCGCGTGGACGCCGCCGTCGGCTTGGCCCTGCCGCTGCTGGCTTACTTGACCAGGGAAGAGCGGGACGACGACCTGCAGGCCGTGCACGAACTGCTCTTAGCTTGCCGTTTAAGCTGTTCGGCGGGGTTTGGTGCCCTTCTTGTGGTG
>NZ_LWLC01000025.1:0-114350 GCF_001905065.1 Saccharothrix sp. CB00851 | reverse complement strand
CAATCATGACCTACTACCAGGCCGAAGATTTGGAGACACGCCCTAGGCGCACGGCCGGTCAGGTGTAGTCGGGCAGGGTGCGGGCCACGTCGTGTGGTGACGGCATCGTGGCCACCTCGGCGGACAGGGCGCGGGCGGCGTGGAGCACGGTGTCGTCGGTGAGCAGCCGGCGGGCCTTGGTCGCGATCGCGTCGGCGGTCACGTCTTCGGGCAGCAGGTGGTCGCCCAGGCCGGCCTCGGTCACGACCTCGGCGTTGTTGAACTGGTCGGCCGCCTGCGGCAGGACGAGCTGTGGCACGCCCGCGCCGAACGTGCCCAAAGTGGTGCCCGCGCCGCCGTGGTGGACCACGAGGTCCGCGTGGGGCAGCAGGTCGGCTTGGGCTACCCACGGGAGCAGCACGACGTTGTCCGGCAGGTCGCTCAGCGCCGCCGGATCGACCTTCCGCCCGGCGGACACGAGCACCTTCGCGCCCACCACCGCCAGGCCGTCGATGGCGGTGCGCAGCAGTGCCGCCTCGCTGAACGCCGTGCCCAACGTCAAGTACACCAGAGGCTCCCGGTGCTCCACGACCCACGACGGCAACTCGCCCGATGCGGCGAACGCCACCGGACGCAACGGGATCCGGTGCGCCGACGAGGCCAGGAAGGCCGGGTTCTGCACCGACGGCGGGCAGATGTCGAGGTACGGGTGGCCCAGTGCCATGGGGTCGGTGCGGGGCACCTCGACGCCCAGCTCGGCACCGAGGGCGGTGAGGTAGTCGCGCGCGGGCTCGGCGAAGTCGGGTTCCTGCCACATCCGCCCGTACGAGTGGCACAGCGCGGGCACGCCCGCGACCTTCGCGGCGAGGCCCGCGCCGGGGTTGCCGAACTCGTGCACGACCAGGTCGGGCTTGCGCTCGGCGAGGACCGGCGCGAGTTCGGTGGCGAAGCTGCGCGGCAGCACCGAGGCGAACGTGAACGCGACCCGCTCGGGGTCGACGTCGCCCGGGTTCCCGGGCCTGGCGTCCGCCATCGCGGTCTCGAACGCCTTGCGCGGCGACATGCCGCCCTTGATGTGCTCG
The DNA here is from genome assembly GCF_001905065.1 of Saccharothrix sp. CB00851. Lineage (NCBI taxonomy): Bacteria > Bacillati > Actinomycetota > Actinomycetes > Pseudonocardiales > Pseudonocardiaceae > Saccharothrix > Saccharothrix sp. CB00851. The sequence continues at coordinate 113,289 of NZ_LWLC01000025.1, read as the reverse complement.
ATGCCGTGTGCGGCCAGGACGTCCGCGAAGAGCCTGCCGGTGAAGTAGTAGACGTCGTGGCCGAGTTCCCGCGCGGCGACGGCGAGCGGCAGCAGGGGGAAGGTGTGCCCGTACAGACCGAGGCTGGAGAACAGGATTCGCACGGGCTTCACCGACCGAGGTGGGTGCGCAGGAACGCCGCGACCTCGGCCCGTGCCTCACGAGCCGCGTCCACCACGCCCGACATGGCGAAGAAGCCGTGCGCCACCCCGGCGTAACGCGTCGCGACCACGGGCACACCGGCCTCGCGCAGTCGTTCGGCGTACTGCTCGCCCTCGTCGCGCAACGGGTCGTGCTCGGCGGTGATGACGAGAGCCGGCGGCAGGCCGGTCAGGTCCTCGGCGAGCAGAGGCGAGGCCCGCGGGTCGCGGCCGTCGTCCGGGTCGGCCAGGTAGTGGCCCCAGTACCAGGCGACGGATCGGCGGTTGAACGTGGCGGGGTCGTCGTTCTCGCGCATGGACTCGGTGTCGCCGCGGTGGTCGGTGTTGGGGTAGACCAGCACCTGGGCGGCCAGCGCGGGTCCGCCGGGGTCGAGGGTCACCACGGCCGCGAGGTTGCCGCCGGCGCTGTCGCCCGCCACGGCGAGGCGGTCGGGGTCGACGCCGAGCTCGGCCGCGTGCGCGGCGATCCAGGCGACGGCCGTGCGGCAGTCGTCCACGGCGGCGGGGAACTTGTGCTCGGGCGCCAGCCGGTAGCCGACGGTGATCACCTGGCAGGGCACCGCGTTGGCCAGGGCGCGGCAGATCTCGTCGGAGGTCTCGATGCTGCCCAGCGCCCAACCGCCGCCGAAGAAGTAGACCAGAGTGGGCAGGGGCCCGGCCGCGTCCACCGGGCGGTAGACCCGGATCGGCAGGTCGCCGCCCGGTCCGGGCAGGTGCCGATCGGTGACGTGGCGCACCGGCTCCCCCGCGCCCGCCGCCGCCCGGATCGCGGCGAGGTCGGCGGCCCGCGCCTGGTCGATCGAGAGGGTGTAGAGCGGCGGGGAGGCCGGGCTCCCGAGCGGCGGGTCCAGTGGCATGCGGGTCTCCGTCGTCACTGCTTGAGCACCTTCTGGATGGCGGCGGTCAACTGGCCGCGGTCGGGTTGCACGGCGAGGTCGAGCCCGAGGGCGAACGGCACCACGGCGCCGTCCGGCCTGGTCACCCTGACCGGCGGCACGGTCAGGTCGCACCGCTCGGCCGCGGTGGCGATGACCTCGGCGGCGATGCCGCACATGCGGTTGGCGTCGTCGACCACGACCAGCCGACCGGTCTTGGCCACCGAGGCGGCCAGCCCGTCCCAGTCGAACGGGTACACGGTGCGCGGGTCGAACACCTCCACCGAGACGTCATCGGCCAACTCCTCGGCGACCGCCAGCGCGTCGTGCACGAGGTGCCCGACCGCCACGACCGTGACGTCCCCGCCCTCGCGGTGGACCCGACCGACACCGAGCGGCACCGGGGCCAGGCCGTCGTAGTCGAGGTCCACCCGGACGCCGAGCGCCGCCGCCGGTGCGAACACCACCACCGGGTCGTCGTCACGGATCGCCGTGGTCAGCAGGCCGTAGGCGTCCTCGGGCGTGGCGGGCACCACCGTCTTCACCCCGGCGTGGGCGAACAAGGCGTACGGGTGGTCGGAGTGCTGCCCGGCCCAGCCCGTCTTCGACCCGGAACCGGGCACCAAGTACGTCACCGGCACGCGGGTCTGACCACCGGTCATCAACGAGAACTTGTGCGCCTGGTTGACGATCTGCTCGAACGCCAGGTACAGCAGCGCCGGGATCTGGAACTCGATCACCGGCCGCCGCCCGGCCAGCGCCGCACCGGTGGCGAAGCTCGTGAACGCCTGCTCCGACAGCGGCGTGTCCAGCACCCGGTCCGGCCCGAACCGCTTGAGCAGGCCCGCGGTCACGTTGGAGACCGCGACCCGGACGTCCTCACCCAGCACGAACACCGCCGGGTCGCGGGCCAGTTCGTCACCCAGCGCGCGGTTGAGCGCCTTCTGGTAGGACAGCCACGGCATCACTCACCACCACCCGGACGTGCACGCATCCCGGTGGCGTACAGGTGGTCGAGCGCGCCGACGGGGTCTGGGTGCGGGCTGTCGAGCGCGAACGCGACCGCCGCGTCCACAACGGACTCGATTTCCGCTTCGAGGAGTTCTCGCTCCCCGTCGGTCAGCCGCGCGCCCTGGATCTCCACCGGATCTCTCTCGCGTCCGCTGAGGACCTCGTCGTCGTCCCGGTAGCGGACCCGGGCTTTGTGCTCCCACGTGTGGTGCGCGTCGAACCGGTAGGTCAGGCACTCGACCAGCGACGGCCCACCGCCCGCGCGGGCCCGGTCCACCGCCTCGCGCGCCGCGGCGAGCACCGTGCGCGGGTCCATCCCGTCCACCGTCACCGACGGTATCCCGAACGCCTCGCCACGCCCGGTGATCGTGCCCGCGACGGCGTCCGACACGGTCAGGGTGGTGGCATAGCCGTTGTTCTCGCACACGAACAGCACCGGCAGCCGCCACAACGCGGCCAGGTTCAGGGCTTCCAGCAGCACGCCCTGGTTGACCGCGCCGTCACCGAAGAAGCTCACCGCGACCCGGTCGCTGCCCTCCTGCCGGGCGGCCCAGGCCGCGCCCGCCGTGATCGCGCCGTTGGCACCGACGATCGCGTTCGCGCCGAGGATGCCCAACGCGAAGTCCGCGGCGTGCATCGACCCGCCGCGCCCCTTGTTCAGCCCGGTGGCGCGACCGGCCAGCTCGGCGAGCACCCGGGCGGGATCGGCGCCCTTGGCGAGCACGTGCCCGTGCCCGCGGTGGGTGCTGGTGATCACGTCGTCCACGCGCAGCGCAGCGCACACACCGGCGGCGATGGCCTCCTGGCCCGTGTACGGGTGGATGCCGCCGATGATGTCGCCGGAGCGGACGAGGTCGACCGCCCGCTCCTCGAACCGGCGGATCAACCGCACCGCGCGGTACAGGCCGACGTCGGTGTCCGGGGCGTGTGCCACCACGGCGGTCAGGAGCGCCACACGGGCGGGCAGAACTCGGGGTCGGCGTAGTCCGGCTTGCCGTCCGGGGTGCGCCGCACGAGGGAGTCGTGGTTGTAGAAGGCCAGGTTGCCGTCCGACAGGGCGAACTCGCGGTAGGCGTTGTCGCCGTCCTGCAAGTGCAGCGAGATGGCCTGGCGCGGCCGGGTGGAGCGGTTGGGCCCGCTGCCGTGGTAGGTGCGGCAGTGGTGGAAGCTCATGTGCCCCTTGGGGATGATCATCGGGATCTTCCGGACCGTGGTGCCGTTGTGCTCGGCGTTGGCCGTGAGCAGCTTCTCCAGGTGGTCCGGGTCCCGTTCGGCGAAGTGCTTGGTGGCACTGTCGTCCGAGCCGACCTCCTCCCAGACGTGGCTGCCGTCGACCATGGTGATCGTGCCCAGTTCCTCGTCGCAGTCGTGGAACGGGATGAACGCGGTGAGCATCCGGTCCGACGAGGACGACGACCAGTAGTGCTTGTCGAAGTGCCACGGCACGACGTTCGACGGCTCCTCGGCGATCGGCGGCTTGTAGATCAGGGTCGACTGGAACACCCGGATCTCGTCGGCCTCCGCCAGCCGCGCGGCCACCGCGCCGATCAGCGGCTTGAGCAGCGCCTTGGCGATCGCGTCGCTCTCGTAGTGCACGTAGTCGTTGTGGCGCTGGACGTCACCGTGCTCGGGCGTCCAGTAGGCCAGCCGGGGCGGGCGCGTCGGCAGCAGGCGGCTGCGCTCCCCCGCGTAGTACCGGTCGACCGCCGCGGCCAGCTCGTCCACCTCGTCGTCGGAGAACAGCTTCTTCGACAGGTACCAGCCGTGCTCGGCGTAGAACCGGACCTCGTCGTCGGTCGGGAGCAGGGCGCGCTCCTGCTCGGTCAGCGCGAACTCGTTCACGGTGCTCTCCCCTTCAGCCGGCCGTCGTGCCGGACAGTTCGCCCTGCTTCGCCTCGTACAGCGCCTTGATGTTCCCGCTGCCGAAGGTCAGCGCGCCCCGCCGCTCGATGATCTCCAGGAAGAGCGTCCGGCGCACGTGCATCGACTCGGTGAAGATCTGCAGCAACTGCCCCCAGTGGTCCCGGTCGACCAGGACGCCGAGCCGGCGCAGCTCGTCCAGCGGCGCGTCCAGGTGGCCGACCCGTTCTTCGAGCGCGTCGTAGTAGGCGCTCGGGGTGCCGAGGAACCGCACGCCCTTGTCGCCGAGCGTGCTCACCGCCTTGACGATGTCGTCGGTGCCGAACGCGACGTGCTGCACGCCCGCGCCCGCGTGCCAGGTCAGGAAGTTGTCGATCTGCCCGGGTTGGCGCTGCGGGTCCGGCTCGATCAACGTGAACGTGACGTGCCCGGACGGGCTCTGCACCACCTTGGAGTCCATGCCCTGGCCGCCGACCTCGACGTACTCCTCGAAGATCTGGGTGAACCCGAACACGTCCACGTAGTACTGGGCGGTCGGGGTGAGACCGCCCGCGGGCACGCAGATCGCCAGGTGGTCGATCGCGCGCAGCAGCTTGTCGTCGGTGTGCGGCTCGGGGTCGGTCACCTCGATCGCGCCGGGCAGGAACTCCTTCGGCGAGCCGTGCCGCTCGACCAGCCGGTGCGTCACGTCGGAGAAGCCGGAGACCTCGGCCACGACGACCCGCTCGTCCCGCCCGCCCGGTCCCCCGGTCACGTACTCGCGCGGTGGCGACACCGGCTCGGCGCCGCGCTCGGTGAGTCCGCGGTAGGCCGCTTCGACGTCGTCCACGCCGATCCCCACGACCGCCACGCCGTCGCCGTGCTTGCGCACGTACTCGGTCGCGGGGTGGTCGGGCGTCAGGCCGGTGGTCAGGACGACCTGGATGTCGCCCTGCCGCAACAGCAGCGAGCGCCCGCCCTCCAGCCCGGTCTCGGGTCCGCCCTGACCGCAGATCTTGAACCCGAAGGCGGTGCAGAGGTAGAACGCCGCCTGCCTCGCGTCACCCACGTATAACTCGATGTGGTCAATCCCGGAAATGTTCATCAGGCATCCCGATCACTTCCCGGAGCACGTCAGCGGCTCCCGAGACGGTGGTCATGCGGCCGTACTGACCGCTGTCGAGTTCCATGCGCACGCCGTAGCGCTGTTCGACCTGGTGCACCAGCCAGGCCAGTTCCATCGATTCGATCAGCTCGGGGACGTCCTGCGCGGGCCTGCCGTGCAGGGTCGCGAGCATCGCCAGGATGTCCTCGCGGTCGGGTGGCACGCTCATCGCGCCACCTCCTGCGCGGCCTGGCGGAGCACCGAGCGGTCGCGGACCAGCTTTCCGGTGGTGGTGCGCGGCATCGGGTCGAGGACTTGCAGCCGTCGCGGTCTCTTGTAGGGGGCGAGCCGTTCGGTCAGGGCCGCTTGGACGGATGCCGCCGTGGCGGGCGCGTCGAGCTGGGCGTAGGCGGTGATGACGTCGTCGTGCAGCACCACGGCCGCCACCACGCCCGGCAGTTCGGCCAACGTCGCCTCCACCTCGGTCAGGTCGACCTTCAGGCCGCCGACCGACACCTGGGAGTCGAGGCGCCCCTTCACGGTGACGAGCCCGGTGCGCGGGTCGACCTCGCCCGCGTCCCTGGTGTGCAGCCAGCCGTCCGCCCACCTGTCCGGGTCGGACAGACCCACGTACGGGGACTCGGGGCGGCTCACCCACAGCTCGCCGTCGCGCTCCACCACCGACAGGTCAGGGGCCGGGGTGAGGGCGGGCCGGTGCTCGCCGAACAGGTCGGTGGCGATCACGCCGACCTCCGTCATCCCCCACATGTTGCCCAGCGGCACGCCGTACTTCGCGGTGAAGGCGGCGGCGGTCGCGGCGGGCACCGCTTCGCCGCCGGTGGTCATCCGCTTGAGCTGCGGCAGGGACGGCGGGTCCACCACGGACGCGAGCAGTCCGATGTGGAACGGCACGCCCAGCACCGTCGCCGGGGTCGGTTCGGCCGCGACCGCGTCCAGCACGCTGTCACCGGTGAGCCGTTCGGGCGGCCGGACCTGGACACCGGCGTGCAGGCCGTACAGCAGGGCGCCGACCAGGCCGAGCACGTGCACCATCGAGGCCAGCACGACGATCCGCTCGCCCGGCAGCGGCACGCCGTCGATCCGGGTGTACCGCTCGATCTCGGCGACCAGGTCGGCGGCCGTGCGGCCGATCACCTTGGACGGGCCGGTGGAGCCGGAGCTGAGCTGGATCACCGCGTGCGGTGTCGCGGCGGGACGGCCGGGGCGGGCCGTGACGGTCTCCTCCACGTCCGCGAACGGGCTCAGCGGGCTGCTCGTGACCCGTCCCGGCTCGACCAGCACCTGCGGTGCGAGCCTGCCGAGCGCGGCGTCGACCTCGAACGCGGTGAGCCGGTGGTCGAGCAAACTCACCTGAGCGCCGATGCGCCAACCGGCGAGCAGGTTGGCCACGTACGCGACCGACGGTGGCAGGCGCAGCGCGAGTGTCCCGCCCGCGCGCAGTCCGGCCTCCGCCAGGCGTGCTTGCCGTTGCGCGACCAGCCGACGCAGCGCGGCGCGGTCGACCGGTCCACCCGAGTAGAGGCAGCTATCGTCGTCCGCGCCGCGCAGCAGGATCTCGTCGACCCATTCCGGACTTGTCACGAGTGCTGATCCGGCCGACGCCAGGCCTTTGGTCATCAGTTCTCCCGCCTGGTTCCGGAGGCCATTTCGAAAATGTTGCGCGGAACTTTCGACTCAGCCGCGGGCCGAGTGAGCCGAATCGTACGTCAGGGCTCGCCCGACGCACCATCGGCCAATCGGCCGCGACGAATCATCGGGTTCCCCGATCGGCCCGTCCGGTCATTGATCAATGCGGCCAGCCGATCGAGGCCGCGGTCGATCAGGTCGACCGAAACGACACTGCAGGAAAGGCGCAGGGCGCGGACTTCCGAACTGTCGTCGTAGAAATGCCCCATTGGTGTCCACAACACGCCGTAGTCGCGGGCGGAGCGTTCCAGGAGTGCGTCGTCCACCACGAACGGGACGGTGACCACGACGAAGAACCCACCGGTCGGCACGGTCCAGGTGACGTCCGTTCCGGGCGGGAAGCGCTCGGCCAACCCGGCTACGAGGTGCCGCAGGTTCCGGTCGTAGAGCTGCCGCTCCGGCGCGGTCGCCGCGGTGAGGTGGCAGCCGTGCGCCAGCAACTTGCCGCCGACGACGGCCTGCGCGATCGGCGACGTGTTCACCGTCAGCATGCTCTTGATCTTGGACAGCTGGTCCGCGAACAGGCCGACCACGCCGTCGGCGCCGGCCACCCGCTGGTCGGCGACCGCGTAGCCCACCCGTGCGCCGGGCAGCACGGACTTGGCGAAAGAGCCCAGGTAGACGACCCGCCGGCCCTCGTCCAGGGCCTTGAGCGTGGGTATCCGGTCCGACTCGCCGTGGAACAGCCCGTAGGGGTTGTCCTCGATCAGCAGGACGTCCTCGGCGGCGGCCACCTCCAGCAGCCGCCGCCTGGTCGCCAGGTCCAGGCTCAGCCCCGACGGGTTGGCGAAGTCGGGCACCACGTAGCACGCACGCGGCCGGCGGCCGGCGGCACGCTCCCGCCGGATCACGGTGACCAGGTCGTCCAGGTCGATCCCGTGCTCGCCGGTGCGCACCGGGCGCACGGGCAGGTCGACCAGCCGCGCCGCGCCGGTCAGCCCGACGTACGTCGGCGACACCGCGAGCAGGACGTCGCGCTCGTCGGCGCGCAGGGCGCGCAACACGAGGAACATCGCCTCCTGGCACCCCGCGGTGACCACCACCGATTCCGGGTCGATCGCGATGCCCTCGTCCAGCCGCAGGTTTTCCGCGACCAGTTCGTGGATGATCCCCTTGGTCCGACCGTACTGCAATACGGTGCGCCGCACCTGTTCTTCGGTGCGCCCGAGCTCTTGTGCGAGATAGCGGCAGAACTCGCGCAGATATCGGTGCACGTCCGCCAGGTCGAAGAACTCCTCGCTCGGCCTGCCGGCCGCCAGCGGTATCGCGTCCGGATAGTGGATCGCGACCTCGTTGAGGAAATTCATCGAGTTGAGCGCCGGATCCTTCAACGCGCCGAACAACGTCCCGGTGGCCAGGTCGGCGACGATCTCCGCGGTGACCGGCGGTGTGCTCACCGAAGATCCCCCTCCGTGGTCCGACGGCGCTCGCGGGCGGCCACGACCGCGCGCAGCAGGTCGTCCAGCTCGTCGTCGGAGAGGTCGGCCAGCGCGGCGTCGCGGGCGGCGTCGTCGGGCGGGTCGGGAGCGAGTTCGGCCGACACGACCTCGGCGAGGGCCGCGATCGTGGGCGAGGTGACGATGCGGTCCATCGGCAGGGTGACGCCGTAGAGGTCGGCGATGCGGGCGGCGAACCGGACCGCGGTCAACGACCCGCTGCCGCGGGCGAACAGGTTGTCGTGCGGGCCGATCGGTTCGGTGGTGCGCAGGAGCTCGGCCCAGATCCCGGCCATGGTCTCCTCGATCCGGTCACGCGACGGCACCGGGTTCTCGGCCACCTCGGGCGGCGGCTCGGCGATGACCTGGCCGTTCGGCGACGGCTCGGTCACCGCCGACCACTCCCCGTCGGGAGCGGGCACCGGCACCTGTGCGACCGCGGTGTCCGCGGCCACGTGCTCCAACACGGCCACCACCGTCCGCAGCAACCAGGCGGCGAACCCCGGGTCGGTGCGGTGCTCCAAGGTCAGCGTGCCGTTCTCGTCCGCACGCAGGTCGAGGTCGGCTTCGGCGCTGCCCGTCAGGACGACGTGGCTCCGCACGGTCACGCCGGGCAGGTCCAGCGCCGGCGCGGCAGGCGGCTCGAAGGTGAACCGCGGCGCGGACAGGTCGGCCCCCAGTTCCTCGGCGAGCTTCGTCAGCGGGACCTCGTCGTGCGACACCGCCTGCTCCGTGGCGTTCCGCACCCGGTCGAGCAGGTCGCCGAACGCCGGTTCGCCCGCCAGGGACACCCGGACGGGGACAGCGTCGGCGAACGGGCCCGCGATCGGCTCCAGCTCCACCCGCACGCGCCCGCTCACCGGCACCCCGACCACGAGGTCGTCCACCCGGGCGTACCGGGACAGCACCACGGCGTACGCGGCGAGGAACACCGTGGACAGGGTGGCTCCGACGTCCTCCGCCACGTCGACCAGTCGTCGGACCGCGGCGGAGTCGACCGCCGCCGTCACCCGCGCGGCACGGTGTCCGGCCGGGAGCCGCACCCGCGCGGGCGCGTCACGCAACGCCTCGCGCCAGTGCTCCAGCTGACGCACCAGCTCCTCGCCGGCCAACCGCTCACGCTGCCACACGGCGTAGTCCCCGTAGTCCATCCACGACGGCGGCAGCGCGGCCAGACCTTTGCTGTACACAGTGGACAGATCGGCGAACAGCATCGCCAGTGCGGAGCGGTCGGCGATGGCCCGGTGCGCCACCACCACGAACAGGCACCGGTCCGCGCCGACCTCGATCACCGCCGCCCTCAGCAGAGGCTCGCGGTAAAGGTCGAACGGCTGCTCGACCAGCGCCGCGGCCACCGACTCGGCCCGCCCGACGTCATCGGGCACGACGACGTGCTCGACCACCACGCGACCCGTCTCCGCGACGACCTGCTCGCCGGAGGCGGTGACGCTCGTCCGGAGCGTCGGGTGCCGCGCGACCACGACGTCCATCGCCCGTTGCAGCGCGACGGGATCGACCGGACCGTCCAGCCAGGTCGCGTGGGACAGGGGCTCGGGCAGGGACAGCGCGTGCGCCTGCGCGAACGACAGCGGATACCGCACGAACTACCTCCCGTGGGGCGCGTCCGCCAGAGCCGGTTGCCGCATGAGGAACTTGCGCACCTTCCCCGTCGGCCCGACCGTCAGCTGCGCGTCGGGGATGACGTCGACCCGGCGCAGCGTGCGCGCCACCGCCTCGCCGACCGCGGCGCGGACCTCCTCACCCCGGTCCAGCGCGGGGTCTGCGCCCTCGTGCAGCACCAGCAGCACGTCGGTGATCGGCGGACCGTCCTCCCGCTTGGTCGCCAGGACCGTGCAGTCGCGGACATCCGGGCACCGGGCGAGGACGCGCTCCTCGGTCAACGCGGTGTAGAGCCAGTTCCCGCCGCCGAGGTCGACCGCGTCACTGGCCCGGTCGAGGTGGTAGTAGTAGCCCTCCTCGTCCCGGTACATCAGGTCGCCGGTCAGGTAGTAGCCGTTGAGGCGGTGGCGGTAGGTGGCGGTGGAGTCGTTCCAGTAGCCGGGGGCGAGCGTCGGTGACTTGAGCCCGCACTGACCGACCTGGCCGACCGGCACCTCCTCGCCCGTCGTCACGTCCAGCAACGCCACCTCCGCGAACGGGTACGGCTTGCCGACGCAGCGGTCGTAGCGGTCGCTGCCGAGCCGGTGGCTCATGGCGAACGCGGCGTGGCCCATCTCGGTCGAGCCGAGCGTGTCGATGAACTTCGAGCCCGGCACGTCGACCACGCCGTCCGGCGTCCACACGGGGTGGCTGCCGACCGCGACGAGCTTGCGGATGTGCGCCTCGTGCGCGCAGTCGCCGGTGCTGGACCAGTTGCGCACCGAGCTCAGGTCGCGTCGGGTCAGGTCGAACCGCGCCAGCTCCGCCCAGGTGACGGCGAAACCGAACACCCCCGTCGGCCGCCACCGCTCGATGGCGTCCAGGACCACCTCGCCGCTGTGCTCGAACGGTCCTCCCTGCCCGGACAGGCACAGCAACTCGTACCCGTTGCACAGGGCCTGGTTCACCACGATGATCCCGGCGGCGTGCGCGGCGGGCAGCACGGACAGCTCGCGCACCTGCCCGTGCGGCCTGGCTTCGGTGAGCCGCACCGCGCGCACCGCGGCGAACAGGGAGTGGTGCGAGTGCACGACCGGCGTCGGCGTCCGGGTGGTGCCCGACGAGTGCGTGATCGCCACCGGGTCGTCGCCGTGGTGGCGGTAGGGCGGGGGCGCCTGGGCCGGATCGCCGGTGCCGGTCTCCGCGGCGTCGCCCAGGATCGGCACGCCCAGTTCGTGGTCCCGCAGCGCCGCGTGGTCGGCGTCGACCAGCACGCCGACGCCGCGCAGCCGGCGGACGAACTCCGCGGCGACCTGGATCGGCATGCTCCCGTTCATCAGCGCCGGGATCGCGCCGAGGTGGTTGAGTGCGAAGAAGTTGAGGAACACGTCGGCCGCCGACGTGACGAACACGGCGACGGGGTCGCGTCGGCCGATCCCCTTGCGGGTGAACCAGTCCGCCCGCGCCGCGACCCGTTCGGTCAGGTCGCGCAGCGACAGCGGCGTCCACGCGGGTATGCCGTCCACGTCGACGTCGAAGGTCAGCCGCGGGGCGTCCAGGTCGGCGCCGTGCTCCAGCAGCATGGGCAGCACGTTGCCCGCACCGACCCGCAGGTCCTGCGCCAGCGCGGCGCGCAGGTTCGCCCGACTCATCAGACCTCCCGGTTTGCGGAGAACAGTGGACCACCGAACGGACGCCACCAAGTCGGGCTCCCGCATCGGCAGCGGTGGGGCTGTGGCGCTTCGCGGACTGCGGCGGCGACGATCGCCGGTCTCGTGAACCTGGCGACCGCGGGCGCGGACGTGTGATCCGAGACTAGGTTCGCGATTCCCCTGTGGCAATCGGGCTTTCGGCCGTGTCCGAATTCGGTGCGGGCGACTTCGGGTTCCCGGCCAAGCGGTCGGTGATCGCGGCGCCGATCCGCGCGACCGGCTCCGGCAGCAACATGTGCTCGTGCAGGCAGTCCACTTCGACCACGTCGACCGGTCCGCTCACGCAGTCGTCCCACGAGCCGACCTTCGCCTCGGTGGTCCGCTCGTCCTCGGTGGCGGAGAGGAACAGCACCGGGCCGCGGACCCGGCCGGGGCGATGGCGTTGTGCCACCGCCAGGTTGTTCCTGATCACGTGCGGCAGGGCGAGCAGTTGGCGGTCCGGCCACTCGTGCAGCCCCAACCCCGGTCGACCGCGGACGACTTCCAGCATCCGGCGCACCGGGTCGGGGTCGTCCGGCTCGACCACCGGCTGGTAACCGAACTCTCGCAGCACGAAGTCGCACACCAGCCACAGGTTGTCGTCGGCCACGCTGAGGCTGTTCGGCAGGCCGGGCACCGTGTCGCCGATGACGAGCAGGCCGACCTCGTGGCCGCGCCGCTCCAGTTCCTCAGCGATCGCGTGCGCCACGTTTCCGCCGATCGACCACCCGAACAGGTGGTACGGGCCGGCGGGCTGGGTGAGCCTGATCCGGTCGGCGAAGTCCCGCGCCACCTCGGCCATGTCCACCGGCAGCGGTTCGGGCCTGCGCAGCCCGCGCAGTTGCAGGCCGTACACCGGGTGCTCGGGCGCGAGGTGCGGCAGCAGCGCGAGGTAGCACCAGCTCGCACCCACCAACGGCGGCGCGCAGAACAGCGCGGGGCCGGCACCGCCCTCCCGCAGCGGCAGCACCAGGTCCAGGACGCCACCCACGCGGCGGATGTCGGCCCGCCGCTGTCTGGCCCACGCGAACTCCTCGGCCGCCGGCAGCGCCTTCACCCTGGACCCGTCCACCGGACCGTCCTCCCGCTCGCGTGTGGTCACGTGCCGGACGCCAACTCGACCAGGTGGCCGGCGGCTGCCGCCGCGCCACCGGCGGCGGCGAACTCCGCCCCGATCCGACGGGCGTGGTGCCGGTAGTCCGGCTGGTCGAGCACCGCCCGCACGGCGGCGTCCAGTTCGGCCACCGTGACGTCGAGGATCGACACCTCGATGCCCGCGCCCGACCGGGCGACCTGCCGCGCCAACGCCACCTGCTCGGCCCGGACCGGCGCGACGACCATCGGGACCCCGAAGGTGAGCGCTTCGTTGACGGCGCCGCCGGCGTGGCACACCACCGCGTCCAGCTTCGGCATCAGGTCGAGCATCGGCACCAGCTCGGCGGTGATGGCGTTGTCCGGGAAGGACTCCGCGGCCACGCCGGAGGTCACGAAGACCGCCTGCACCTCGTCCACCATGGGTGCGAGCACCGCGGCGGCCCGGTCGTAGAAGTCGCCGATCATGTGGCCGACCAGCGTGCCGACCGTGACCAGCACGTGCCTGCGGTCGGGATCCCAGAGGTGCCAGGGGAAATCGGGTGCGTTCGGCCGGGTGCCCAGTGCCGCGCCGGTGAGCACGCAGCGGTCCGGCAGCACGGCGTCGCCCACGAGTCCGGGCGTCATCAGGGCGACCACCAGGTGCGGCGAGAACCTGGGGTCGATCGGCTCGCCGGACAGGCCCGCCATCGCCACCGCCTGCGCCATCTTGTCGGCCAGGTAGTCCTCGAACCCGACGAGGTCTTCCGGCGGGGTCAGCTCCAGCGTGCCGGTGCACAGGGTTGCCCACGGAATGCCGTGCCGGTGCGCCACCAACGCGCCGGCCAGCGCGTACTGCTCGGTGACTACGACGTCCGGCTTGTGCTCCAGCACGGCTGCTTCGACGGGGCCGAGGGTGAAGCGGGTGAACGGGATCAGGTACCCGTCCCACATCGCCCGCACCCCGGCCATGCCCCTCTCGTCGTAGCGGCGGTAGGCCCGTGCGCCGGTCGGGTGCACCGTCGCACTCGGACCGACCAGTGGGCGCAGCACGTTCTCCGGACCGCACCAGACGACTTCGTGACCCGCGCGGGCGAGTTCCTGCCCGATCGCGAGCATGGGGTAGAGGTGGCCTTGCAGCGGCAGCACAACCAGCAGAAACCGCGACACCGCAACATCGTGGCACACATTGACGTTCCCCGGAACGACGTGGTGGGATCCCGAAGTGTGACCGCTCTCGACGCGGTGTCGGTGTACACACCGGCTTTTCGCGTTCCCATCGAGGACTTGGCCGACCCGCTCGGCTTGACCGACATCCAGGTCAGGCTCTTCCGGCGGTTCCACGGGCTCGACCAGGTCCGGTTCGCCCCGGACCGGTCGCCCGGCGAGCTGTTGCGCGCCGCCGTCGAAGGGCTCGCCGAGCTGCGCGGTCAGGAGCACCGGGTCCGGTACGTGATCCACGGCCGCGCCATGCCGGTCGTCGTGCCGTACCCGCACAACCCGCTGCACGACGTCTGCCGTCAGCTCGGGCTCGGTCACGCGCTCGCTTTCACCGTCACGCAACAGAGTTGCGCGAGCGGGCTGCTGGCGGTCGAGCTGGCCGGGAGGCTGCTCGCCGGTGATCCGGACGAGAACGCCTTGGCGTTGGTGCTGACGGGTGAGAAGGCGTTCACCCGCCACGCGCGGCTGATCCCGGGCACGTCACTGTTCGGCGAGGGCGCGTCCGCGTGCCTGGTGAGCGCCAACGGGCCGCGCGACCGGATGTTGTCCTTCGTGTGCGCGCAACGCGGCGATTTCGACGGTGAGTTCGGCGATCGCGAGGAAGAGTTCCAACGCCAGTACCGCCCATCGCTGGCCGAGGTGATCAACCGGGCGGTCGCCGACGCGGGGCTCACCCTGGACGACATCCGGTTGGTCCTGCCGCACAACGTCAACGTCGTGACCTGGCAACGCCTCTGCTCGCTCATGGGCTTCCCGGTGCAGCGCGTGCTGCTGTCGAACGTACCCGACCACGGCCACCTGTTCTGCACCGACGCGTTCGCCAACTACCGCACCGCCCGGGAGCGCGACCTGCTCCGCGAAGGCGACCACTACCTCGTCGCGACCGTCGGCGCCGGAGCCGGGGCGACGTTCTCCGCGATGGTGTTCCAGCACTGATCCCACGTCCCACCCAGGAGGCCGCCATGACCGCACCCGACGCCCAGGTCGACAGCGCATTACGGGACCGCGTGGTCCAGGCGATGACCACCGTCCTCAAGCGGCTGGTCGAGCGCGAGGAGCCGATCACCGAGGACATGCACATGGCCGACGAGCTGGGCGTCAGCTCGTCGCTGGGGTTGGAGCTGCTGCTGGAGGTGGAGGAGCAGCTCGGCATCCAGATCGACGTGGAGCGGATGCGCCCGGACGAGCTGCTGACCGTCGGCGAGCTGGCCACGTTCATCGCCGGCCACAGCCGGCCCTGGTGATGCGCCTGGTCCGCGCCGGGCGCAGGGCTTTCACCGGCAATGCCGACGTCCTCGCCGACCACGAGCACCGCGCGCAGGTGACCGACTACTTCGCCGACCTCGTCCGGCCCTTCGGCACCGAACCCGTGACCGACCTGTCCGGCCAGTCCTACGGCGAGATGGCGAACTTGTTGGTGGCGCAGGTCGTGCCCGCGGCGGAGTCGGTCGACCTGCTGGTGCTGGCGTTCTCGATCCACGACGTGTGGCCGGGCCGGGCGACCGCGACCTACCTCAGCCACGTCTGCCCCGGCACGCCCATGTCGTTCGCCGTCTGCGACCAGGGCAGCGCGTCGCCGTTCACCGGGTTGCGCGTCATCGGCGACTACGGCGTGCGGCGGGCGCTGCTGGTCGTGGTCGAACAGGCCGCGCTGCCCTACGAGTCGACGGCGGTGACACCGTCGGCGCACCAAGGCGTGGCCATGCTCTACGAGAAGAGGGCGGGCACTCAGGCGACCCAGGTCCGCCAGTACCCCGGTGTAGGGCCGGAAGCCGTGCCCGAACTGGCCCGGCGAGGGGTGGCCGAGCTGTCGGCCGGCCACCCCGGCGCACGGGTCGTGCTGAGCGACTCGCTCGCCTCGGTGTGGCCGGACCACCCCGACCACACCCGCGCGCCGGCCGGGCAGCCCACGACGGGGGTGTGGTGGCAGTTGGCCGGTGCGCGGGACGGCACGGTGCTGGTGGGCGACTACGACCGGGACCTGCGCTACCTGTGCTTCGCCGTGGTCACCCCGATCGGTCCCTAGTGGACTGACCGGTCACGCACCGGTGACTGCCGGTCGGGGTTGTGCGCCGGTCGGCACGTCCGAGCGGAACGCGGCCTCGACGGCCACCTCCTCCACCGCGTACAACATCGCTTCCACCTGCTCGGCCGGGAAGGCCTCGGTGTCGCTGACCACCTGGAGGTACACGGTGTCCGGGTGGTCCTCGATGTTGACGAACAGCTGGTCGGTCCACCGGTAGACGAACTTGTGCCACTTGAGGTGCGTCTCGGGCAGCCTGGCCCTGATCTCGTCCTCGGTGAGGGGCACGGCCTCCGCCACCGCGTCGGCACGGGCCCTGGTGCTGAACCGCCGGTCGTTGATCCGGCACGTGATCCGGGCCGGGTAGCCGCGTTCGGCGTCCAGGCGCGCGGCCAGCTCCGCCAACTGGTCGGGGTCGTAGTAGGAGTTCATCAGGGCCGCGGTCGTGGCCTGGCGCGCCTGCGCGATCACGTCGTCCACCGTGCCGTCGAAGTCGAGGGTGAGCACGGCGTTCTGCACCACCGAGCCGATGACGTCGGCCAACCCTGGCCGGTACCGGTTGCCCGCGGCCACGTGCAGGGTCAGCGGGTTGACGCCGGTGGCCCGGGCGATCGCGGTGGCGATCACCGCGAGCAGCACCCGTCCGGTGTCCGTGCGGGTCCGCCGCGCGATCTCGACCACGGCCAGGTACGCGGCCCGCGACTGGAACCGCACGTTGCGGCACCGCCGCCCCGCCTCGTAGTCCGGCGCACCCGACTCGCCGAACGTCAGCGGCGGCAGGGCACGCAGGTGGGTTTCCCAGTAGCGCATGGCCCGGTCGCTGACCCGCCGCAGCTCCGGCGTCGCCTCCTGGCGGGCCAGGTCCGCGAGCCGCACCGCGTCCGGGTCCACCGGGCGGCCGACCAGCTCGCCGAGGCCGAGGTCGGTCATGAGCAGCAACCCGCCCACGCCGTCCACGACCAGGTGGCCGAGGGTGAGCACCAGGTACACGGCTTCGCCCCGGTACTGCATCACGCCCATGCGCAGCGGCCACGGGGTGTGCTCCTCCAGCGGGGACGCCATCCACTTGAGCCACAGCCTGTTGCCGTGGTCGACGGCGTCGGTGCGGTCGAGGTGGTCGGCGAAGGTCATGACCTCCAGGTCGATCTCGCCGGACCCGTGCACCACCTGGCACGGTTTGCCGTCGTCGTCGGTGCCGAACCGCGTCCGCAACGCGGAGTGCTTGCCCATCAGCCTGCTCAGGCGTTCGGCGACGTCGGCGACGGTCAGGCCCTCCGGCAGGTGGTGCGCGCCGCTGATGTTGTAGGTCCAGTCGCTGTTGCGCATGTCCTGCAGGATGGTCTTCTGGCCCCAGCTCAGCGGCGCGGTTCCCGCGCCGGGCCCGGAGAACGGGACGGTGACGCGGCTCTGGACGATCCGTTCACCCATCGGCACTCCCGAGGATCACGCTCACGTTGTGGCCACCGAAGCCGAACGAGTTGGACATGACCGCGCCCACCGCGGCGGGCAGCGCCTCACCGCGGACGTGGTTGAGGTCGCAGGCCGGGTCGGGGTCGTCCAGGTTGTGGGTCGGTGGGATCAGTCCCTTGCGCATGGAGACGATGCCGATCGCCGCTTCGACCACACCCGACGCGCCGAGCATGTGCCCGGTGACCCCCTTGGTCGAGCTGACCGGCGGCATGGCGTCGCCGTACACGCTCCGGATCGCCGCCGCCTCGGCCGAGTCGCCCGCCTTCGTGCCCGTGCCGTGCGCGTTGAGGTAGTCGATGTCGTCTGTGGACAGTCCGGCATCCCGAAGTGCGATCCGCATGCTCTCCGCCGCGCTGGAGCCGTCGGGCCGGGGCGTGGTGGGGTGGTGCGCGTCGCTGGTCGCACCCCAGCCGAGCACGTCGGCGTGCACCGCCGCGCCGCGCGCCCGCGCGAAGTCGGACCGCTCCAGCACGAGGACACCGGCACCCTCGCCGAGCACGAAACCGTTGCGGCGCCGGTCGAACGGGCGGCTCGCGGTGGTCGGGTCGGGCCAGTTGCGGGCGAGTGCGAGCGCGTTGCCGAAGGCGTCGGCGAAGGTCGGAAACAGCGGCGCTTCGGTGCACCCGCACACCACCACGTCGGCTTCACCCGACCGCAGGATGCGCATCGCCTCACCGATGGACTGCCCACCGGCGGCGCACGCCGTACCGGACGACGACGTGTACCCCCGGATGCCGAACTTGATGGCGACCCGCGCCGCCGCCATGTTGGGCAGCACACCGGGAAGCAGCAACGGGCTGACGCCCAGACGGCCGCGCCGGGACCGCTCCACCGCCTGTTCGGCGAGCGTCGCAAGTCCACCGACCCCGGAGAGCACGACCGCGACGCGGTACGGGTCGACGTCGCGCCCGATCTCGATCCCGGCGTCGGCCAGGGCGTCGTCCGCGGCCCGCACGGCCATCACGATCGAGCGGTCGACCACCCGTGATTCCTTCGGCGGCAGAACGCTTTCCGGGTCGATGACCGGTCCGATCGCGGCCGCGTCGAGCACACCGTGCAGCGGGTGGTCCTCCGGCGGGCGCACGACCGCGGACCGACCGGCGCACACCGCCCCGAAGACCTCTTCCGCCGCGGTGCCGACCGGGCTGACCAGCCCGATCCCCGTCACGGCAACGCTTGCGCTCACGTGGCCGTGGCGGTCTGCGCGCGCCGGGCCACCTCGGCGCAGAACTCGCCCACCGTCATGGCGGCGAACCGCTCGGCCTCGTCCTCGTCGAACCGGACGCCGAAGTGGTCCTCCACCCGCAGCGACAGCTCGGCCAGGGCGAGCGATTCGAGGTCGGCGCCCGCCGGGCCGAGCACCGTGTCGTCGTCCATGTCGGCGGTGCTGTACTTCATGACCGTCAGCGAGTCGAAAAGGAACTGGCGGATCTCGGATTCCATGGCGGCACTTCCCCTCTCCGGGAGGTCAACCGGAATCTGCCCCACGGGGGCCGAAGCCGTCAAGCGCAAGCACATCACCGAATACGGGCTATGGACCGGTTCCCGGACAGACCGCAGAATGTGCGCCATGCCCTCGGCGATGCTGGATCTCGTGACGCACGAAGAGGCGCCGCCGCGGTCCCCTGCCGTCCACCTCGTCGGCGGAAGGACGCTGTCGTACGGCGACTTGGCCGCCCTTGTCGCCCAAGCGGAGCGATCCCTGCGCCACGACGCCAAGGCGTTGGTGCTGTGCGCGGGAGACCGCGACCTGCCCACGCTCTTGACCTACCTGGCCGCGCTGCGGCTCGGCCACACGGTCGCATTCCTGCCCGCCTCGTCCGAAATAGTTTCGAAGTACCAACCGGAATTCGTCATGCCGGGACCGGGTGGCGGATCGGAATTGGCCGCTCTCGGTTACCTGCCAGGCGAAGAGGTGGGAGGTTCGCACGTCTTCCGCAGGCGTTCGGCGCGACCGGCGGGCGACATCTTCCCGGACACGGCGCTGCTGCTGTCGACTTCCGGAACCACGGGGAGCCCCAAAGCGGTGCGGCTGTCGTACGACGGGGTGGCCGACAACGCCGCCGCCATCGTCCGGGCGTTGGGTGTCACGGCCGCCGAACGGGCGCCGACCACGTTGCCGATCACCCATGCCTATGGCTTATCGGTGGTGAACAGCCACCTGATCGCGGGCGCGAGCATCGTGCTGACCGACCGGTCGCCGTTGTCGTTGGCGCTGTGGGACCACGTGACCAGGGCGGGCGCCACCTCGTTCGCCGCCGTGCCGACGACCTACGCGGCGCTCGGCCCCGCGCACGTGAACCTGTTGGAACGCACCGAGATCCGCACGATGACCCAGTCAGGCGCGCGTCTGGGCGACGAGCTGACGATGCGGCTGGTGCGGATGATGCAGCGGCGCCACGGCCGGTTCTTCCCCATGTACGGCCAGACCGAGGCCACCTCGCGGATCACGTGCCTCGACCCGGCCGCTCTCCCGGACCACCTCGGCTCGGTCGGGACGGCGGTGCCCGGCGGCGTCCTCACCATCGCCCCCACCGAAGCGCACGACCGGGCCGCACCCGGTGAGGGCGCCGTGCACTACCGCGGTCCGGGCGTGATGCTCGGCTACGCGACCGGTCGCGACGACCTCGGCCGGGGCCCCGAAGTGGACGTGCTGGACACGGGCGACCTCGGGTACCTGCGCGACGGCTACCTCTACCTGACCGGGCGCACCAAGCGGATCGCCAAGGTGCTCGGCGTCCGCACGAGCCTGGACGACCTGGAGCGCGTGGTCGAGCGGTCCGGCCACCCGTCCGCCGTGGTCTGCCGCGACGACGTGGTGTACCTGTTCGGCGCGGGTGACCCGGACGTGCACGAGCGGCAGCGGCGGCGATTGGCCGAGGCGCTGGGGGTGCCGAGCCGGCACGTGGCCCTACGCCACGTCGACCGCCTGCCCCAGACGCCCGGCGGCAAGGTCGACTACCGGGCGCTGACGGCGGCCGTGGACACCCAGGAGGTCGGGCCGTGGAACTGACGCACTGGCGACAGCTGGCCGATCGCGGACCGGACCTCGTGCTGTGCCTGGACTTCCCCGGTGGACGGGCCGCGGCGGGGTTCGCGGACCTGGCGTCCGGTGTCGCGGTGGACGCCTCCTTCCTGCACCTCGCCCAGCCCGGCTCGGGGCCGCTCGACGCGTGCGTCGACCGCTGGGTGGCGGACGCGGCGGCGACCGGCCGCCCGGTGCGCGCGGTGCTCGGGTACTGCGCCGGGGCATCGCTGGCCACCTGCGTCGCCGACGCCGTCGCCGAGTCGGCACCCGCGCCGGTGACCCTGCTCTTCGACGCCGCGGCGACCACTTCCGGTTCGCTGGGCCACCAGTTCACCTCCACCATCGAGACCTCGGCGGACCACCTGACCGCCGAGGAGCTGGACGACGCGCGTGCCCTGGCGGACGAGCTGGTCGAGGCGCACCCGGACGACCTGCCCCGCATCGCCGCGGCCCTGGTCGACCGGTACGACGCGTTGATGGGCGAGGTCGCCGCGCGGCTGTCGCTCAACCAGTTCTTCCGGCAGCAGCTCACCGGCGGGTTCGCCGCCTACGTGGAGTACATGCTGCTGGCCGCCCAGGGCCGGTTCGACACGCGCTCCGGGACGCCGTTGTTCGTGTCCTCGAAGGACCACGAGCCGCCCGTGGACGACGTCCGGCGCCTGGCGCTGGACGTCGACCACGCCGACCTGCTGCGCGAGCCCGCGGTGCACGACCTCGTCGCCGAACTGCTGATAGGAGAGCGCCCGTGGTGAACGTGGCCGAGATAGCCGACGTCCTGTCCGCGCACCCCGGCGTGAGCCGGGCCGAGGTCGCCGTCGTGCGCCACGACGGGCGTGACGTCACGGTCGCCGCCGTCGAGCTGACCGAGTACCTGAGCGGGCCGGTGCTGCGCAACCACGTGCACCAACAGCTCGGCGAGGACTGCGGGCTCAACGGTGTGCTCGTCGTGGACCAGGTCCCGATGGTGGACGGCGCGGTGGACGCCGGGCAGTTGGCGGCGGCCGTCGCGGACGGCCGGTGCACCCTGTTCGAGGACCCGCGCGACGACGTCGAGCGGCGGGTCGCGGCGATCTGGTCGGCGGAGATGGACGTGCGGCCGGTCGGCGCGACCGACGACTTCCTGGAGCTGGGCGGCGATTCGCTGTCCGCGCTCGGCATCATCGCCGCGCTCGAAGCGGAGTTCGACCGGCCGCTGGACGTGTACGAGTTCATGAGCGCGTCCAGCGTCCGGCGGCTGGCCGAGATGCTGCGGTAGCGATGAGCCTCCCCGTGCACCGGCGGATCGCCGACATCGCCCACGCCGAACCCGGCCGGACGGCCCTGATCGGGTTCGACGCCGACCTGGCCGAGCAGACCCTGTCGTGGGGGGAACTCGCCGGGTCGGTGGGTGACGCGGTGGCCGCGCTGCGAGCGGCGCTCGACCCGGACGTGCCGTCGTGCGTCGTCGTGGAGGCGGCCAACACCCTGGCCGCGGCGACCGGCATCGCGGCGGCGCTCGCGGCCGAGGTACCCGTCTTCCCGCTGAACCCGGCCACCCCCGCCGCCGAGCGGGACGTCCTGCTCGGGCTGCTCGGCCGCCGGTACGGGCACCTGCACCTGATGGACGCCGCGAACCGGCCGGGGCCCGCGATCGTGTCGGCCACGCCGCCGTCGACCCGGGACGGCGCCGCCGCCTACCTGCTGGCCACCGGCGCGAGCACGGGCGTGCCGAAGATCTCCGCGCGACCGGGGCCGCTGCGCTACGACCCCGCGCGGACGCCGTCGCTGGTGATCCGGCAGACCGGGTGGCGGACCGGCCAGCGGCAGCTCATCGTCGGTCCGCTGTACCACGCGGCACCGTTCACCGCGTTCGTGGACGCGCTGCTGGACCTCAACACCGTGGTGCTGCAACGGTTCTTCGCCGCGCAGTGGACCGTCGACCTGGTGCGGCGGCACCGCGTCGAGTGGGTGCAGCTGACGCCGACGCACATGCGCGAGATCCTGATGCTCGCCGACGCGGACCCGGCGGCCTTCGACAGCGTGCGCGCGCTCCTGCACACCGCGGCCGCCTGCGACGCGGAGACCAAGCGCGGGTGGATCGACCTGCTCGGACCCGAGCGGGTCTTCGAGCTGTACGGCGCGACCGAGGGCATCGGCGTGACGCTGGCCCGCGGTGACGAGTGGCTGGCCCGGCCGGGCACGGTCGGGCGCGGTGTGCTGACCCAGCTCCGCGTCGTGGACGACGGCGGCGCACCGGTCGCGTCGGGCGAGGTGGGCACCGTGTTCATGCGCACCCCGCAGCGGGTGGGCCGGTCGGACTACGTCAACGACCAGGTCGTCCGCACCACCCCGGACGGGTTCGCCACGGTGGGCGACCGCGGCAGGCTCGACCGCGATGGCTACCTCTACCTCGAACCCCGCGACCACGGCACGATCAACGTCGGCGGCGAGAAGGTCGACCCGAACGAGGTCGAGGCCGCGTTGCTGGCCCACCCCGCGGTGGTCGACGCCGTCGCGCTGGCCGTGCCGCACGGGACCCTCGGGTCGGTGGTGGGCGTGCAGGTGGTGCTGCGACCCGAGGTGAGCGTCCGCAAGGCCGAGCTCGCCGCGCACTGCGGTCGGCGGCTGGCCGGGTACAAGATCCCGAAGCACTTCACGTTCGTCGACCGACTCCCCCGCTCCGCGGCCGGGAAGATCCAGCGCTGGCGGCTCGCCGCCGATCACGAAGGCGGTGCACCCACACCATGAACCCGACCGTGGACGACGTGCTCGACACCGGCTACCGGCACCCCCGCGACCCGGTGGAGCTGTGGCTGGCCCGGCAGTGGCAGGAGGTCATCGGGTTCGCCGTCGGCATCCGGGAGAACTTCTTCGAGCTGGGCGGCAACTCCCTGGACGCGGCCAGGGTCGTCAACGCCGTCCTCGAAGAGCTGGGCGTCCAGCTGCCGCTGAACGTGATGACCGAGCACCCCACCGTGGAGAGCCTCGCCGCCCGGCTGCGCGACCACAACGGGCAGCTGGTGGACCCGCTGGTGCTGATCCAGCGCGGCGACGGGGCCGCTCCCCCGTTGTTCCTGGTCCACCCGGCCAACGGGCAGGTCGGCCCGTACGCCGGACTGGCCCAGGTGCTGGGCGAGGACGTCACCGTGTTCGGGCTCCAGGCGGCCGGGCTCTACTCGGACGTCGACCCGGTGGCCTCGGTGCGGGCCATGGCGGACACCTACGTCGAAGCCGTCCGCGCGGTGCGGCCGACCGGCCCTTACCTGCTCGGCGGCTGTTCGACCGGCGCGGCGGTCGCCCACGAGATGGCCGCCCGGCTCACCGAGGACGGCGCCGAGGTGCGGCTGCTGGCCCTGATCGACGTCGGGCTCCTCGACGTCGGACCCCGGTTCGACCAGCCGCCGGGTGACCTGGCCACGGTCCTGGACCGGTGGAAGGAACTCGACCTCGTGCCGTCCGACACGAGCCCCGAGTTCGTCGGGCGTTCGGCGCGCGTGTGGCAGGCGAACGAGGACGCCGTCAGCGACTGGGAACCCCGGCCGTACTCGGGTCCGCTCGACGTCTTCCTCGGCCCTTCGGGTGACCGGCCGGCGTTCGCGGACTGGCCGTCGGCGGTGACGCGCGAGCACACCCCGCGGGACGTGGCCGGTGCGCTGCACGGGTTGATCGGCTGACCGGGATGAGCACCCCGACCGACACCGGCAGGCGCAGGCGGCGCGTGCGGCTCACGCCCGTGGACGCCATCCAGGTCACCGCCACCGGATCGCGCGCGGCCGAGGGGCCCGTCACCCTCGGCCAGCTCAACACCATGCAGTGGTTGGAGCCCGACGCCGACCACCTCGCCGCGGTCCTGCGCGTCGAACTGCCCGTGCCCGACGGGAAGTCCGTGGACGACGTGGTCGAGGCGGCCTCCGTGCTGGTGGCCAGGCACGAATCCCTGCGAACCACGTACGTCCGGGGCGAGGACCCGCGTCAGGTGGTCGCGGCGACCGGCACGTTCACGCTCGACGTGTGCGCCCTCGGCGAGGGTCCGTGGGGACCTCGCGACCGCCCGGCGGTGGCCGTGCGGCTGCTGGCGTGGTTGCGGGAACGGGGTGACACGGCGGCCACCACGCTGCGGATGGCGGTGGCCACCGACGAGCACGGCACGGTCATCGCCTGCGTCGCGGGGTTCTCGCACATGGCCGTCGACTTCGGGTCCATCGAGGTGCTCAAGCGCGAGTTCGCCGAGATGCTCGCGCACCCGGACCGCCGCCAGGTGGGTGAACCCCGCCACCAGCCGCTGGACCAGGCCGAGTTGGAGGCGACACCCGCCGAGCGACGTCGGACCCGGGCGGCGAACGACTACGTCCGGGAGCTGGCGTGGCGGCAGCCCCGGTGCCTGCTCGCGCTGCCGGGTGCCACGCCGTCCGGCGAGTCGCTGGCGGTGGAGCTGTCGTCCCCGGCCTCCGCGATGGCGGTGCGGCAGGTGGCGGCACGCACCCGGTCCAGCCGGTCCTCCGTCGTGCTCGCCGCGACGTGCGCGGTGCTGGCGCGGCGCACCGGCTACCGCGAGCTGGTGTTCCCGTCGCTGTCGAGCAACCGCTTCGAACGCCACCTCGTCGGTTTCGTCGGCTCCCTCGCGCAGGGCAACCTCGTCGCCGTCGAGGTCGGCGACCGGGGCTTCGACGCGCTGGTCAAGCACACGTGGGCCGCGGTGCTGGAGGCGAGCAGGCACTCCAGGTACGACGGCGTCGAGCGTGGCGCGTCGGACGAGCTGATCCAGCACGAACGCGGGATGCACTTCCTCTACGACCCGTTGTTCAACAGCCTCGTGCCCGAGTCGTGGTCCGGGGTCACCGCGGGTGTCAAGCACCGGCCGGAGGAGATCACCGCCGCGCTGCGGCAGACGGAACTGCGGGCGCGTCCGGTGCCCCGCAACGGGACGCCGCTGAGGTTCGGCCTGGAGGAGGTGGACGGCCGGGTCCGACTCGACGCGTGGAGCGCGGACACCGGACTGGTGCCCCGGGTCGAGATGGAGTCGTTGCTGTTGGCCGTCGAACGCCTGCTGGTCGCCGCGGCCGAGGGTGACCTCGACGCCTCGCGCATCCGCGAGGTCACCGGCCTGGACCCGATCGAGCGTCCGTCCGACTGGGTGCTGGTCGACTCGTGCTGGGTCGACCTCGCCGAGGTGCAACAGCTGCTGGCCGAAGCCCTGGCGCCTTCGGCGGCCCGCGTCTTCGGCTCGGTCGACGGCCGCGACCTGGTGGCCTACCTGACCGCGACCGACGCCGTGCCGACACCCGAACACGCCCATGCCCGGTGCCTGGCCGCGCTGCCCGTCCACCTCAACGCACTCGCCCCACGCCACTACGTCCTGTGCGCCACCGCCCCGGCCGACCCGACGGACCCCGCCGCGTGGCCGGCGCCCCTCACCACCGGCACCGGGCGTTGATCCCGCGGTCAGTCGTCCAGTGCCTCGTAGACGGTGGTCCAGAAGTCGTGCCAGATCGGCAACCTCTGGTCACCCGTGTGCCCCCGCTGCATGAAGAAGACGGCCGCCAAGTCCTGGGCGGGATCGTTGTACCAGGCGGTGCCGTAGAAGCCGGACCACCCGTAGCTGCCGGCCGACATGCCCAGCCCGCTGGTCTCGGTCAGGACCGACATCCCGAAACCCCAACCCATCCCGCTGAAGAACCCCGGCCAGAACCCGGAGACCGCCCTCTGCTCCGAGGTCAGCTGGTCGCTGGTCATCAGCGCGACCGACGATCGGGAGAACACCCGCCGGCCTCGGTGGGAACCGCCGGCCAGCAGGGCCGAAGCGAAGGCGAAGTAGTCCTGGGCGGTCGAGACCAGTCCGCCACCACCTGATTCGAACTTCGGCGGTCGGCTCCACCGCCCGTCGGGGCCGTCGTCCACGACCGGTTCGCCGGTGGTGGCGTTGTCGCGTTGGTACGCCGTCGCGAGCCGGCCGATGTCCTCGCCGGGCACGCTGAAGGCGGTGTCCTCCATCCCGAGCGGGTCGCAGAGCCGTTCGCGCAAGGCGTCCCCGAAGGACGTGCCGGTGGCCCTGGCGATGAGCACGCCGACCACGTTGGAGGCGGTGTCGTACATCCAGCGCTCACCCGGCTGGTAGGCGAGCGGAAGCGAGCCCAGCCCGCGCATGAACGCGTCCGGCGACGAGTAGTCCAGTGCGTTCACCGCGTCCACGATCGGGACCCTGCCCGGCTTGGTCGGGAACATCCCGATGCCGCAGGTGTACGCCAGCAGGTCCCGCAGCGTGATCGGGCGTTGCGCCGCAACGGTGTCGTCCAGCGGCCCGTGGAGATCGACCAGCACGGTCATGTCCGTCAACTCCGGGAGGAGGTCGTCGACCGGGTCGTCCAGGCGCAGGGTTCCGTCGTCCACGAGGGTCATCGCGCACGCGGCGACGAGCGGCTTGGTCATCGAGGCCGTGCGGCAGATCGTGTCGGCCGCCATCGCTGTCCCCGATCCCGTGCCCTCGAAGGCGAGGGTGCCCGTCGCTTCGACGTGCACCTCGCCGCGCCGGCCGAGCACGGCCACCGCACCGGGGACGAAGCCGGACTCGACCTGGCGCTCCAGCAGCTCCCGCACCCGAGCCAGCCCTTGTGACGAGAAACCACCGGTGGCCATCCGCCTCGACCTCATCCCGTCCGTCCGCACGTCGCGCGACGACCGTAGCCTTCCGCGACGGCGCCGGGGAGAAGACTTCGTGCCGGCACTACGGCTTCGGCCGCCCGGGGCGGAGCGGAATCCGAGGAGTTGCGCAAGAAAAACCTTGCGGATACACGAAATCAACTTGTTGAAGGTGTTCGCGCCCCCGTGCTTGGATGCCCTGAGGCGCCTGGCCGGCCGGTTGAGGATTGTCGCCGAACCGCACCACCCAAGGACTCGCGGGAGTGCCATGACGACCGGAACACCTCCCGCGGCGGTCGGGTTTCACGCCACGTGGGCGAACTGGGTGGACGAGGCGGTGCGGCCGCGGTTGCGGATCGCGCGGTTGCTGCCGGCCGGTGGTGTGGGCCTGGTCGTGTTCCTGGCCGTGCTCCACTTCGTGCTCGGCCTGTTGCCGGTGGTTTTCGTGGTCGCGACGAGCGTGCTGCTCGGCGAGGTGCCCGCCGCGGTCGGCGGCGGGGTCGGCAGTGCGGCCTGGGACCGATTGACTTCGATCTTCCTGCTGGCCGCCGGCGCGTTCCTGCTCACCCAGATCCTCACCCCCGTGGGCAACGCCCTGGGCCAGCAGTTGCGACGACGGGTGGACAGCGCGCTGCGGGACGACGCGATGGCGTTGATGCTGCGGCCGGTCGGCATCGGGCCGTTGGAGGACCAGCGCACGCTGGACGAGCTGAACGAGGCCGTGCGCGCCTTCGAGCGCGACTGGGGCACACCGGGGCAGGCGTGCTTCGGCATGGTGGCGCTGATCGCCCGCTACACCCGCCTGGTGGCCCTCGTAGTGGCCATCGGGCTGACGATCGGCTGGCCCGCGGGGCTCGCGGTCGGTGCGGCGGTGCTGGCGTTCCGCTACGGCCAGCGCGGCGGGCTGCGCAAGTACTCGCGGGTGGGGCGCGACCTCGTCGGCCGGATGCGCGAGATCGGCTACCTGCACGAGCTCACGATGACCGACGTGGCGGCGAAGGAGATCCGGGTGTTCGGCCTCACCGGCTGGCTCGCGGATCGCTACGCGGCCGTGTGGGAGACCGTGCGCAACACCTTCGAACGTGCGCGCCGCCGCGTCTACCTGACCCCGTACCTGCTGCTGACCGCGCTGGGCCTGCTGGCCGCGGGTGGCGCGATGGTGTACGCCGCCCAGCTCGCCTCGACCGGACGGGTGAGCCTGACCGCGTTGGCGCTCGGGGTGCAGGCGGTCGTGCTGGCGATCTCGCTGGGTGGCTACTACGCCGAGGCGGACACCAGCACCCAGTACGCGATGCTGTCGTTGACGGCCCTGCAACGGTTGCGCGACCGGCTGGACGAGCTGGACGAGGGTCAGCCCCTGCCGGGTCGGGCCGAGGTTCCCCCGGGCACGCCCGCCGCGTCGCTCACGTTCGACCGCGTCGGCTTCCACTACCCCGGTTCGGACCGCACCGTGCTCGACGGCATCGAGCTGGACCTGCCCGCCGGGCGGTGCACGGCCGTGGTCGGCGTCAACGGCGCGGGCAAGACCACGCTGGTGAAGCTGCTCGCGCGGCTGTACGAGCCGACGTCGGGTGCGGTGCGCGCGGACGGCGTGGACATCGCGGAGTTCGACTCGGTGCTCTGGCGGCGTCAGGTCGGCGTGATCTTCCAGGACTTCGTGCGCTTCGAGTTGAGCGCGGCGGAGAACATCGCGCTGGGCGCGGCGCACGTGCCGGTCGACCGCGCGGTGGTGCTGCGCGCCGCCGAACGCGCCGGGATCGCCGAAGCGCTGCTCGCCCTGCCCGACGGCCTGGACACGCCGCTCTCGCGGGCCTACCCGGGCGGGACGGACCTGTCCGGCGGGCAGTGGCAGCGGATCGCCATCGCCCGTGCGCTCTACGCGTTGGAGGAGGGCGCCACGGTCCTGGTGCTGGACGAGCCCACCGCGGCGCTGGACGTCCGTGCCGAGGTGGCGTTCTTCGACCGGTTCGTGGAGTTGACGCGCGGGGTGACCTCGCTGCTGATCTCGCACCGGTTCTCCAGCGTCCGGCGGGCCGATCACATCGTGGTGGTGGACGGTGGGCAGGTGGTGGAGCGCGGCTCGCACGACGAGCTGATCGCGGCGGGCGGCCACTACGCACGCCTGTTCACCTTGCAGGCGAAGCGATTCGCGCACGGCCTGGACGCCGACGACGACGCTGTGGACGACGACGTGCTGGACGGCGCGGCGGCGGACCCGGCTGCGGCGGGTGCTGTGGTGGAAGGGGTCAGCCGGTGATCGAGGTCGTCCGCGGCGGCTGGGAGTTGTTCCTCATCGCCTGGCAGGAAAGCCGTTACCGCTTGGTGCTCGCCGTCGTGCTCATGATCGCCCAGGCGTCGGCGATGCCGCTGGCGGCGCCCGCCCTGGCCGCGCTCACCGACTCGGCGCTGGCCGGTGACGTCCGGGGTGCGACCGTGGCGGCGGTGCTGGTCGTGGTCGCGGTGATCGCCGCGCTGACCGCCGGGCACTTCGCGCACATCTTCTACTTCGAACTGGGCGACCGCGCCGTGCCGCGCCTGGAGCGCGAGCTGATCGAGATGACCAACGGCTCGGCCGGGCTGGAGCACCACGAGCGCCCCGAGTACGCCGACAAGCTCCAAGTGCTGCGCCAGGAACTGCACCGGGCCGGGTGGGGTTCGATGGAGGGCCTGCTGAACAGCCTCGGCCTGCTGGTGGCGATCTCGATCACCGCGGTCCTGCTGGCGCGGCTCAACCCGCTGCTGTTGCTGCTGCCCCTCGCGGCCGTGCCGCCGCTGCTGCTCGGGCGGCGGGCCGAGTCGATCGTCAACGGCGCGCGCGAGCGTTCGGCACCGCCCTCCCGGCACGCCAAGCACCTCTTCGGGCTCGTGGCGAACGCGGCGTCGGCCAAGGAGCTGCGCGTCGGCGGGCTGGAGTCGGAGCTGCGCTCGCGCCAGCGCCGGGCCTGGGACGACGCGTCGGCCGAGCTGTGGCGCGGTGAGCGCCGGGCCGTCGTGCTGCGCACCGGTGGCGAGCTGTTCTTCGCGGTGGCCTACGTGATGGGCACGTTGCTGGTGCTGCGCGACGCGGTGGCCGGCCGCCGCGGCGTGGGCGACGTCCTGCTCGTGCTGACCTTGGCGTCCCAGGTGAACCAGCAGGTGACCTCGTCGGTGGCCACGTTGCAGGAGATGCAGCGCACCGGGCGGGTCATGGCCAACGTGCGCTGGGTCCGCGCGCTGGTGGCGAGCCAGGCGCCTCCCCCGCCCGACCGGGACGTGCCCCGGCACATCCGGGACGGCATCGAGCTGCGCGGTGTGTCGTTCACCTACCCGGGCACCGACCGGCCGGTCATCGCCGACGTCGACCTCACCCTGCCCGCCGGCGGCACGGTCGCGTTCGTCGGTGAGAACGGCGCCGGGAAGACCACCCTGATCAAGCTGCTGTGCCGGTTCTACCCGGTCACCACCGGCACGGTCTCGTTGGACGGCACGGACTTCACCCGCTTTCCCGTGGACGGGTGGCGCGCCCGCATCGCCACCGGGTTCCAGGACTTCGCCCGGTTCGAGCTGCTCGCCCGCGAGAACGTCGGTGTCGGCGAGCTGGCCGAGATCGGGTCGGCCGACGCCGTGCACGACGCCCTGCGCCGCGCACGCGCCGAAGACGTCCTGGACCGCCTCCAAGACGGTGTCGAAACCCAGCTCGGCAAGACCTACGCCGACGGCGTGGAGCTGTCCGGCGGGCAGTGGCAGAAGCTCGCGCTCGGCCGGGCCATGATGCGCCGCGAGCCGTTGCTGCTCGTCCTCGACGAACCGACCTCGGCGCTCGACGCGCAGGCCGAGCACCGGTTGTTCGAGCGGTACGCGGCCGGCGCGCGCGAGGTCGGCCGGCGGACCGGCGCCATCACGTTGCTCGTCTCGCACCGGTTCTCCACCGTGCGCATGGCCGACCTCATCGTGGTGGTGGCGGACGGACGCGTGAAGGAACGGGGTGCACACGACGAGCTCATGGCCGCGAACGGCCTGTACGCCGAGCTGTACACGATGCAAGCGGCGGCCTACTCGTGAGCGGCGCCGGGTCGTTGCCGGACGTGTGGTCGACGGCCGACGTCGAGCGGTTGGCCGCCGAGCGGTCGGCGCCGGACGTGTGGGACTACATCGCGGGCGGCAGCGGTGAGGAGGTCACGCTCGCCGCCAACCGGGCCGCGCTGGACCGGGTCGCGGTCGTGCCGCGGGCGCTGGTGGACGTCTCGGCCTGTGACACGGGCTGCGACCTGTTCGGTGTCACGTCGTCGCTGCCGCTGGCCGTGGCTCCGATGGCCTACCAGCGGCTGATCCACGACGGTGGCGAGCGCGCGGCGGCTGCCGCCGCAGCGGCGGCCGGTGTGCCGTACGTGGTGAGCACGCTCAGCTCCGACCCGATCGAGGACGTGGTCGCGGCGGGCGGCACGACGTGGTTCCAGCTGTACTGGCTGCGCGACCGCGAGGTGGTGGTGAAGCTGCTGCGCCGCGCCGAGGAAGCGGGGTGCCGTGCGGTGGTGCTGACGGTCGACGTGCCGGTGCTCGGCAGGCGGCTGCGGGACCTGCGCAACGGGTTCGCGCTGCCGTCGTGGGTCAAGCCGGTGAACACCGACGGCGAGGTCGGCGATCGGGTGCCCGGTGACTCGGTGATCGCCCGGCACACCAGTGCGGTGTTCGACCCGTCGCTGAGCTGGCGTGATCTGGAGTGGATCCGGGCGCACACGACCCTGCCGCTGGTGGTCAAGGGTGTGCTCGACGCGAGGGACGCGGCCCGGGCCGTCGACCTCGGGGTGCGGGGTGTGGTGGTGTCCAACCACGGTGGACGGCAGTTGGACGGCGCGGTGCCGAGTGCGGTCGCGCTGCCGGAGGTCGTCGCCGCGGTGGGCGGGCGGTGCCCGGTGCTGCTGGACAGCGGTGTCCGCAGCGGGGTGGACGTCCTGCGGGCGTTGGCGCTCGGCGCCGATGCGGTCCTGGTCGGCAGGCCCGTGCTGTGGGGACTCGCGGCGGGCGGTGAGCGGGGTGTGACCGCGGTGCTGGACGTGCTCCGGCTCGAGTTCGAAACGGCGCTGCGCCTGGCGGGCTGCCCGGACGTGGCCTCGGCCCGTCGGCTGGCCGTCGCCGAGAGCCCTGGTGCCACGACATAGCCGACCGTCGGGCGGTCACGCGGACCGCTCACCGTCCTCAGAAGACTTGTCGAGACCGCGCAGCGCACCGCTCCAGGTCGCCGCCACGCAGAGCAACAGGACCCAGGCGGCGAACACCAGCGACGTGGTGCGCGGCGACACCGCGTCCAGCAGCAGGCCCACCGCGGCGCCGCCCACCGGGGTGGCGGTCCAGATCAGCAGGCTGAACGCGGTGCCGACCCGCCCGCGCAACGCGTCCGGGGTGACCTCCAACTGGAACGTCAGGGCGGCGATGCCGAAGCACGGCATGGAGACGGTGAACAAGCCCAGCACGACACCGATCATGACCAGCGACGTGGAGAACGCCAGGAGCACCCACAACGCGCCCTGCAACCACAGCACCGACAGCAGCAGCCCGCCCAGACCGAGCGCCCGCTTGAGCCTCGGCGCCAGCAGCGCGCCGATGACACCGCCGATCCCGAGCGCGGAGAACAGCACGCCGATCACCGCCGGTGACGCGTCCGAGTCCCGCGCCACGACGATCGCCACGAGCGCGACACCGGAGATGGCCACCTGAAGACCGGCGGCGGTGATCGCGATCAGCCGCAGCGCCGAGTGCTCCCACAGCCACCGGACACCCTCGGCGACGTCCGCGCGCAACGAGCGGCGGGGCTTCGGCTCGGCTACGGCCTCGTCGCGGAACCGACCGCGCACGAACGACAGGCACAGCGCCGAGGCGAGGAAGGACAGCGCGTCCACCAGGAACGGCAGCCCGCGCGAGAACTGGAGCAGGGCACCGCCGATCGGACCGGCGACCACCCCGCACGCCGACTGCGCCGTCTCCTGCGCCGACACCGCCGTGGTCAACTGCTCCTCGCGCACCACGTTGGGCAGGACAGCCCCTTCGGCGGCACTGAAGAACACGTACAGCACACCGCCGAGGAAGCCGACCACGAACACGTGCGCGGGAGTGAGCGCGCCGAGCAGCAGCGCGATCGGGATGGTCACCACGTTCAGCGCCCTGAGCAGGTCGCAGGTGATCATCGTGCGCTTGCGGTCCCAGCGGTCCACCAGCGCGCCGGCGACCAGCCCCAGCAGCAGGTACGGCAGCGCGCGCACCGCGGCCAGGGCGCCCGCCGCCGCCGGCGATCCTGTGATGGCCAGCACCAGGAGGGGATACGCGAGCTGTGACACGCCGTTGCCGAACTCGGACAGCGCCTGGCCGGTCCAGACCAGCCGGAAGTCCCGGTTGCGCCAGACCGAGGTCGCCTCGGCAGTCGTCACGCGATCACCCGCCCCGGAACGTCGTCACTTGAAGCGCTCCCACGCGGACTGGCGGGTCATGCCCAGCGCCTCACCGACCCGTGCCCACGTGATGCCGCGGGACCGCAGTTCGAGCACGCGCTCCCGCAGCCCCGCCTCCACCTGGCCGGCCGTCGCGGCGATGCGCGGCAGGTGCGCCAGCAACTCCTCGTCGGACATGACCGACCACTCGGGCACGGTCGCCTCACCACCGCCCTCGTCCGCGGCGAGGATCTCGCCGCACTTGCCCACGCACGCGTCGCAGATGTAGACGCCGGGACCCGAGATGATCTTGCGAACCTCGGCGGTGGCCTTGCCGCAGAACGAACAACGCGGTGAAAAGACCTCATCTGCCAACTCGCAACCCACTCCCGGACCGTGTCAGGCAGTGCCTGACACGGTCGACCATAGCGTGGCGATCCGAGGAGGACAACCTCGCGCGCTATCTGCGCGCGAACGGCGCGATGACCTCCCTGACCGCCGCGACGCGGTGTGCACCCGGGCGAGCATGCGCCCCGCCTGCTCCCAGAAGTGCTCTTCGTCGCGGCGGGGGCACACCACGTCGAGCACCAGCAGTTCCGGTGTGCTCACCAGGATCTCGGGCGTGGTGGCACCACCCAGTTCGGTGAGCGCGCGCAACCCCTCCGCCTCGACCGGGAACAGGTCGGAGCCCGGCTCGGCCAGGGTCTTGGCGAAGATCCGGCGGCCGTCGTCCAGGGTCACCAGGGCGGCGATCGCCACGACACCACCGGCGGCCACCACCACAGAATCAGGGGTGAAGCCGGCCGCGTGCAGGCGCTGGACGAGCAGGTTCGTTCCCACTGCGGCATCCCTCGTTCTCGGGTGTCGGGGTCCCGCCGCGCGCGAACACGCGGCGGGACCCACGGCGGACTACCGGGTGTCACCCAATCACGGCAGGGTCCACTTCTGGTTGGCGACGTCGAGGCAGTCCCAGATGTGCAGCACGGTGCCGTCGGCGGAGCTGTTGCCCGACGCGTCGAGGCACCGGCCGGACTGGGGGTTGCGCAG
Source organism: Saccharothrix sp. CB00851 (assembly GCF_001905065.1). Lineage (NCBI taxonomy): Bacteria > Bacillati > Actinomycetota > Actinomycetes > Pseudonocardiales > Pseudonocardiaceae > Saccharothrix > Saccharothrix sp. CB00851. The sequence goes on along the minus strand of NZ_LWLC01000025.1, from coordinate 78,950 downwards.
TGCGCCGCCGGACTGCGCGGCCCACTGCTGCGCGCCGGTGCCGTTGCACGTCCACAGCTGCGTCACCGTGCCGTTGGCCGTGCCGCCGGACCGCACGTCGAGGCACTTGCCGAGCGCCCGGATCGTGCCGTCACCCGGCAGGGTCCACTGCTGCGCGGCCGTCCCGTTGCACGTCCACAGCTGGACCTTCGTGCCGTCGGCGGTGTTCGCGCCGCTGACGTCCACGCACTTGCCGGCGAGGCCGGTGATCCGCCCGGTCCGGGTGCCGGAGAGCTCCTTCACCCGGATGTTGCGGAACGACGCGTCATCACCGTCACCGTGGTTCTGGATACCGATGTGGCCCTGCTGGAGGCTGCGGACCGGGTCGGTGTTGGTGAAGTCGTTGATCTTCACGCCGTTGAGGAACACCTGGAGCCGCTCGCCCTCGACCAGCAGCTCGAACGTGTTCCACTCACCGACCGGGTTGAGCGCCGCGTCCCGGGCGGCGAGGTCGGCCGACTTGAACCCGTACACGGCGCCGGTGGTCCGGTCGGCCGCGTCGGTGGCGTCGATCTGGATCTCGTAGCCGTTGTTGACCGCCGACCACGGGTCGCCGCTCGCCGGGAACCCGATGAACACGCCGGTGTTGTCGTCACCGGCCAGCTTCCAGTCGAGCTTCAGCGAGTACGACCGGAACTCCTTGGCCGAGTACCAGAGCATCCCCAGGCCGCCGTGCGAGGTCAGGGTGCCGTCGGCGAGGGTGAAGCCGCCGGGGCCCGCCTGGCTCCAGCCGTTGGTGTTCGAGCCGTTGAACAGCGACGTGTAGCCGTTCTCGGGTCGGCAGTCGGCGCGGGTCGTTCCGGCCGCGTAGCGGATGCCGCCCAGCAGGTGCGCGCGGAACGCGGGTTCGGCGAAGCTCTGCTCGGTGTGCCCGCCACCGGTGTACCAGGACCGGCCGCCCTGGTAGGTCTGGCACCAGGCGATCGGGTGGTCGCCCATGTTGCCGCCGGAGTACGTGCCCTCGTCCAGGCGGGCCAGCACGTGCACGTTCGACCTGGGGTTGGCCTGGAAGTTGTACCACTCGTCGGTGCGGACCCAGTCACCGCCGAGGTGGGCCGACGAGGCGTGCGCCCGGTCCTCCACCCGCACCGTCGCCTGCTGGATCGACGGGTGGGAGTGGAAGTACCCGCCCACCAGGCCGCCGTAGAACGGCCACTGGTACTCGGTGTCGGACGCGGCGTGCACGCCGACGTAACCACCGCCGGCCCGCACGTAGGACTCGAAGGCCGCCTGCTGGGTGGCGTCGAGGACGTCACCGGTGGTCGACAGGAAGACCACCGCCCGGTACTGGGCCAGGTTGGCGCTGGTGAAGGCCGCGCTGTTCTCGGTGGCGTCGACCGTGAAGTTGTTGGCCGCACCCAGGTCGCGGATGGCCTGGATGCCGTTCGGGATGGACGAGTGCCGGAACCCCGCGGTCTTGGAGAAGACCAGCACCTTGTAGGCGGGGTCGGCCGCGGGTGCCGGGACCGGGGCCACGGCGAAGATCATCACTGCCGAGGCGGCGATCGCCGACAGCGCTGTTCGCAGTCGAGACATCAGTAGCTCCTCGTTGGGTCGTGGGCGGCGATCAGGGCCCGGTCCACTTCTGGTTGGCGGCGCCGAGGCAGTCCCAGATGTGCAGGACCGTGCCGTCGGCGCTGCTGTTGTTCGACGCGTCCAGGCAGCGGCCCGACTGGGGGTTGCGCAGGGTGCCGTCCGCGTGGGCGACCCACTGCTGCGCGCCGGAGCCGTTGCACGTCCACAGCTGCGTCACCGTGCCGTTCACCGTGCCGCCGGACTTCACGTCCAGGCACTTGCCCAACGCGCGCAGCGTTCCGTCGGCGGACGCGGTCCACCGCTGCGCGCTGGTGTTGTTGCACGTCCACAGCTGGACCTTCGTGCCGTCGGCGGTGTTCGCGCCGCTGACGTCCACGCACTTGCCGCCCAGGCCGGTGATCGGACCGGTGCGGGGGCCGGTGGTGAAGGTGAAGTCGTCCACGTCGAACAACGCGCCCGCGCCGCCCTTGAACACCAGGTGCAGCGTGGTGGTGCCGGCGGGACGGTTGGCCAGGCTCGCGGTGACGTCGGTGAACGTCTCCCAGCCCCCGGTCACCGGCACGGTCGCGGTGCCGAGCAGCGTGCCGGTGGGTGATCCCGCTCGCACCTCGATGGTGCCGCCCACCCCGCCCGAGGACACCCTCGCGCTGATCGACGTCGCGTCGGACAGCACGTAGGGCTGGAACGCGATCCAGTCGCCGTGGTGGATGTCGCCGACCGTCTTGCCGCCGTGCGCCGCGGTCTTGTTGTAGACCGTGACGCCGTTGGACGAACCGTAGTGCTCGGCTTGGCGGGTCTTCGGCTGGGTGACGTGCTGGGTGTGCGTGGTGGCGCCGCTGCTGTCGGTGTACTCCGCGTCCCAGACGCCGAAGATGTTTGCGTTGGGGTCGTGCTCGCCGTCCTGGGGTGTCTGGACGGTGCCCGAGCACCCGGTCGCCTCGGTCAGCTTGTGGCCGTGCGAGTCGTGGCCGAGGATGTAGCTGATCTTGACCTTGGCGCAGTCGACCGGGCCGTCCTCGGGGTCGATGACGGTGATCCGGAACGGCACCGCGCCACCGAAGTCGAACAGCTGCCCGTGCTGCGGCAGGTGGAGGGTGACGGTCGGCGCGGTGTTGCCGACGGTGATCTGCACGCTCGCGGTGGCGGTCCGGCCGGTGCTGTCGGTGACGGTGAGGGTGGCGGTGTAGACGCCGTTGGCCGAGTAGGTGTGCCGGGGGTTGGCCGCCGTCGACGTGCCGCCGTCGCCGAAGCTCCACCGGTAGGTGATGGCGTCGCCGTCGGGATCGGACGAGCCCGCGGACGAGAAGGCCACCGCCAGCGGCGCTTGCCCGGAGGTCTTGTCCGCGGCGGCCTTCGCGATCGGGGCGAGGCCGCCGGTCACGTGCTCGATCCGGTACAGCGCCGAGTTGGCGTCACCGGCGAACCAGCCCGTGCCGTAGTCCAGCACGTACAGGGCGCCGTCCGGGCCGAACGCGGAGTCCATCACCTGCGTGCCGGTCCACGGGAACGAGGTGATCGCGCCCGGCGTGCCGTCGGCGTTGACCGTGATGTCCTTGATCCACCGCCGACCGAACTCCGCGGCGAAGAAGTGCCCGTCGTAGGACTGCGGGAACTTCACCGGGGAGTTGAGGTTCGGGTTGTAGCGGTAGACCGGGCCGCCCATGGGCGACTCGCTGCCGCAGCCGAGGTCGGGCACGGAGCAGCCGTCGTACTTGATCCACGCCGCCTTCGCCGCCGGCAGCGACCGCAGGCCCGTGTTGCGCGGTGAGTCGTTCGTCGGCCCGCCGGCGCAGTTGAACTTCGCCCCGGAGGTGCCGGTGGCGAAGTTGTAGTCGTTGTAGGTCTCGTTGGTGGTGTTCGACCCGGTGCAGTACGGCCAGCCGTAGAAGCCGGGGCCCGTGATGCGGTTGAACTCCACCTGTCCCGCCGGACCGCGGGCGGGGTTCGTGGAGCCCGCGTCCGGGCCGTAGTCGCCGAGGTAGACGACACCGGTCGCCTTGTCCACGTTGAAGCGGAACGGGTTGCGGAAGCCCATGGCGTAGATCTCCGGCCGCGTGCCCGCCGTGCCCGGTGTGAACATGTTCCCCGCCGGGACGGAGTAGCCGCCGTCGGCGTTGACCTTGATCCGCAGCAGCTTGCCGCGCAGGTCGTTGGTGTTGGCCGAGGAGCGCTGGGCGTCGAAGGCCGGGTTGCGGTTGGCGCGCTCGTCGAGCGGGCTGTAGCCGTCGGAGGCGAACGGGTTGGTGTCGTCGCCGGTGCTCAGGTAGAGGTTGCCCGCCGCGTCGAAGTCGATGTCGCCGCCGACGTGGCAGCACGTGCCGCGGCTGGCCGGCACGTCCAGGACCACCTTCTCACTGGCGGTGTCGAGGGTGCCATCGGCCTTGAGCACGAAGCGGGACAGCCGGTTGACGCCGTTCCACGCGGAGAAGTCCGTGCCGTCGGACGGCGCGTCACCGGTCGGGGTGGACAGCGGTGGCGCGTAGTAGAGGTAGACGTGGCGGTTGGTGGCGAAGTTCGGGTCGGCGCCGATGCCCTGCAGGCCCTCCTCGTCGTGCGCGTAGACGGCGAGCTTGCCGGCGACCTTGGTGTTTCCGGCGGCGTCGGTGAGCCGGACCGTGCCGTCCCGGGAGGTGTGCAGGACCGACCGGTCGGGCAGCACGGTCATCGAGATCGGCTCGCCCATCTCGGCCGCACCCTTGGCGAGGGTGACCTGCTGGAACGAAGGCGCCGCGGCCTGGATCGGCGACGCGGGCGGCTGGGCGGTGGCGGTCGTGGGAACGGCGGTCTGGACCGCGGCGGCCACCAGGAGCAAGGCGGCGGCGCCGAGGCTGGTCCGGTTTCGCGGGGATCTGGCCATCCTGGTGTCGTCCTTCCAGACGTCGTTGTCCGAACGGGATCGAGGGGGTGGTTCGCCGGCCGGCAGGGGCGACCGGCGAACCCGCGGATCACCGCGATCAGGGCAGGACCCACTTCTGGTTGCCGACGTTGAGGCAGTCCCAGATGTGCAGCACGGTGCCGTCGGCGGAGTTGTTGCCTGCCACGTCCAGGCAGCGACCCGACTTCGTGTTCCTCAGCGAGTTGTCGGGTTGCGCCACCCACTGCTGGGCACCGGTGCCGTTGCACGTCCACAGCTGGGTCACCGTGCCGTTGGCCGTGGCGCCGCCGCTCACGTCCAGGCACTTGCCGAACGCACGGACCGTCCCGTCGGTGGCCACCGTCCACTGCTGCGCGGCCGTGCCGTTGCACGTCCACAGCTGGACCTTCGTCCCGTCCGCGGTGCCCGCGTTGTCGACGTCGACGCACTTCCCGGCGAGACCGGTGATCCGCCCGGTTCGGGCGACGGTGCCCGGCGCGACGTTGAGCGTGTACCAGGCCTCGGTGCTCCACAGCGACTTGCCGGACTCGGACGTGAACGGCCGGGGCGAGCGCAGGTGCACCACGTGGCCGATGCGCAGGCCGGAGAGCATGACGGTGACCTTCTTGCGGTCGGCGGACGGCGTCGCCGACTGGACGGTCAGCGTCCGCTGGTCCAGCTTCGGGCCGCCGTAGGCCGAGGTCGCCTGGTAGCGCCACTGCGTCGCCCGGTACTTGGACGCCAAGTCCTGCAGCGTCTGGGCGGACAGCGGCTGGGTGTACTCCAGCTCGAACCCGCCCGAGATCGCGCGCATGGCGACGATGTCGAACGCCTCCGCACCGTTGGGCGTCAGCTTCTGCAGGCCGAAGTTCAGCTTGCCGTTCTGCCCCCAGTTGCCGCCCGCGCCGATGCCGCCGGTGTAGATCGCGCCGTCCGGGCCGAGGCTGATGCGGCTCACGCCCGATTCGAGGCCCTGGGTCATGCGGAACACCGCGCCCTGGTACTCGCCGTCGACCTTCTCCAGGAAACCGCGTTGCAGGCCGCCGTACGTGACGTCACCGAAGATCATCTGTCCGGCGAACGGACCGGTGGTCAGCTGCGCCGGGTTGCTCGGCGAGTTCGCGATCTCGTTCTGCGGCAACCACAGCACCGGCGCGGTGATCGCGCGGTTGTCGAACGGACCGGTGGGGTTGGTGTAGTGGTTGAAGAAGCGGTCCTGCTTGATGTGCACCAGCTTCGACGACGGCAGCCAGCCACCCTGGTTGTCAGTGGCGAAGATGCCGCCTTCGGGTCCCCAGCCGATGCCGTGGGGCGTGCGCAGCCCACCGGCGATGTAGGTGACGGCCCCGGTCGCCTTGTCCACCTTGATCGTCGTGCCGCGGTCGGGCGCGGGCTGGGGATCGGTCGTGGCGCCACCGAGGTTGATCGACACCGACAGGTTCAGGTAGAACGCGCCGTCCCGGTACAGCATCCCGAACGCGAACTCGTGGAAGTTCCCGCCGTACGGCCAGGTCGCGACGCGGCGGTAGGTGTCGGTGACCCAGTCGCCGTTGGTGTCGTTCAGCTCGGTCAGCCCGGTCTTCTCCGACACGTACAGCTTGCCGTCGACGTACTTGATCCCCATCGGCTCCTGGAGACCGGACGCGATCCGCTGCGCGCGGACCTTCGTGGGATCGGTGGCGCCGGTGACGCCGCTGATCAGGTGCACCTCGCCCACCTTGGTGTTCGAGCCACCCCAGGTGGTGATCGCCAGACGACCGTCCGGTAACCAGTCCATGCCGCTGACCTGCGGCTCGAACCCGGACGGGCGCAGGTTGGTCAGCGCGTAGGCCGGGTGCACGCCGGTCAGCGGCAGCCCGTCGCCCGGCGAGTCGGCGCCACCCTCGCACTCCTTGCGGCCCGGGGCGGTCACCCTGACCACGCCCGCGTCGGTGCTCAGCACGGAGTTCGGCACGACGCTGAACCCGGACGCGCCGGGTGGCCGCCACTCCAGGGTGATCTGCTGCCCGCCCACGTTGTCGAAGTGGTCGATGCGCAGTGCGTGGTAGCCGGTCCCGAGTTGGATCGAGCCGTCCTTCGGCGTGGCCCCGTGCAGGCCGTCGTGGTCGACGACCAGCGTGTTGTCGATCCGCAGCCGTGCGCCGTCGTCGCTGGTGAGGCGGAAGTCGTGCACCCCGGCGGTAGCGATGTCGATGTTGCCGGTGACCTCGGAGATGAACCGGTCGCCGAGGCCGAAGTCCGCGGTGGTCGTCCAGTTGATCGACGGCATGAGCTTGTCGATGTTGGGCGTCTGGGCGGGCTTGAGCGTGCAGAGCCTGGCGATCTCGGTTTGCAGGTCGAAGACCCGCAGCGTGACCCCCGGTTCCTGGGGTGGCGGCGCCGCTTGCGCGGACGAGGCGGTGGCCAGGGAGGCGGCGGTGACCAGCGCGATCGAGAGCAGTGATCCGGCGGCGCGCGGCCATCGGGTGTGGCGGGCAGGGAAGGACATCGGTGGCGCTCCCTTGGGCTAAGCCGGTGAGCAGGGGAACTCGACTCGGCAAGGGGTTCGCCGGGGTGCAGGTCCCGGCGCGCCGGCGCGGTTGGCAGGGATCACGCCGGTCAGGCGACGGTAAGGCGACTTTTGTACGTGGTCAACGAAAGACGGTTTAAGATAGACAAAAGTACGTCGATTGCTTTCGAAAGCGGCGGCATTCGGCCGCAGGACGCGCGTCGTCTTGGCCGCACGGGAGTTGCCCCGGCGCGGAACCGGCAGGCGCGGGGGAAGCCGCGCCTGCCGGTGATCGGGCGGACCGGTCAGCTCGCGGCGTTCATCAGGTCCACCGCGCTGTGCTGGCGGGCCGCGTCGCTGCGCTGGAACGGCCCCGCCCACGGCTGGTCGTAGGAGTCGCTGCTGGAGCGGTCGCGCGCGTGGGCCGTGTCCGCCTGCCGCTTGAGGTACGCGGAGTACGGGCGGTCCGGCAGCACCTGGTTCAACTTTCCGAGACCCCGCACGAAGGCGCCCTTGAACGACGGGACGTCACCGCCGCCGCCGTTGTCGAACACGATCCCGCCCGGGTTGAGCGCGGGACTGGTGGTCGAGGCGTCGGCCAGCGTCCGCGCCCGCGTGAGGTACGCCTGGTCGCCGGTGGCGCGGTGCAGCTCGGTCAGCGCGGCCAGCGGCACGCCCTGGTTGTAGCTCCACGGCGTCTGACCGTTGTTGCGGCACGTCGACGTGACCAGGCCGTCGTTGACCAGGTTCGAGCTGTTGACCATCCCGCTGTTCTCGAACCACCGCCAGCCGTCCCGGGCGCGTCGCACGTAGGTCGTGTCACCGGGCAGCCGGTTGTGCAGGGCGGCGTTGAGCTGGACGTACAGCGAGTTGGCGATGGCGTTCTTGTAGGTCCGGCTCGAAGTCCACCAGATCCCGCCGCCGCAGGTGGTGTCCCAGTAGCGGTGGACGTGGTCGGCGCCGATGCGGGCCGTGTCGAGGTAGCGGCGGTCGCCGGTCAGGTCGTAGGCGGCGATCCAGGTCAGGCCCCACCAGGCGACGTCGTCGTTGTACTCGTTGATGAAGTTGCCGTCCCAGGCGGTGCGGTTGAGGTCGAAGGTGCGGGCGATGGCGTAGCGGTAGGACCCCATGCCGCTCACCCGCGCGTTGTCGATGATCGCGTTGAGCGCGTTGGCGGCGTTCCACCAGCCGGTGGTGTCGAACAGGCCGGTGCTCAGGTTGTACCGCTGCATCAGGGCGGTGGCCGCGGCGGTGCGGCGGTCCCAGGCGTTCCAGGTGGTGCGGTACCAGCTCGTGCAGGCGATGGTCGTCGACCCGGCGGGCTGGCCGCACGCCCGCAGCAGCCCGACGCGCAGACCGGCCCAGTCGTCCACGTTGTGCATGAGCGTTCGCCAACCACCGTAGCCCGCCGGTGTCGTGGTCGAGCCGAGCTTCGGCTCCCACGTCACGCCGGCGTCGTAGGAGCGGTCCAACCAGACCGAGTCACCCTGACCGCCGCCGCTGATCACCGCCCAGCCCATGGTCTCGGTGCTGTCGAAGTGCAGCGCGACCCGGCGGGTCCCGGCGGGCACGGCCTGGGCAACCCGCTCCCCCGCCGAGAGCGCGGGATCGCGCCCGTCGCAGTGGGTGTTGCAGATCGCGGCGAGGACGGTGGGCGGTGCCGCTGTCGGTCGGGTGCGGGACCGGTGCGCGCTGGACGGCAGGAAGGGATCCCGGTCGTCGCAGTAGCTGTCGCAGGACGTGACAGCCTGTGGCGGCGAGGTCGGTTGTGGTGGTGCGGCGGCCGATGTGCCGGGAACGACCATCAACGACAGCACCAGGGATGCTTGGACGACGATGTTCAGCATGAGACCTCCCAGCAGGGATTGGGTGGTCGAGAAGAGAGCGTGAGAACGCTCTCACACCGAGGCTAGGATCGTCCGCGACCCAGCGTCAACAGCGCCGAGCCGCCCGCCGCGGCCCAAGTGGCGTCCAGCACCAGCGCGGGCATCGCGCTGCCCGGGCTCGACCGCCGCACCGCGCGCCGGCCACCCGGTTCACGACCTCTCGGTAGACGTCCGCCTCGCCGCGGTGCGTGGGTGCGCCCAGCGCCACCGACAACTCCCGCAGCACGACGGTGCCCGCCGCACCGAGCACATCGACCGCGAGTTCACGGCGTTGAATCGCAAGGGCGGAACGCCGACGCCGAGGAGCCCAGCACATCATCGACGGCAGGCTGAGATCACCGGGGTGCAGGGATCACTCGAAAGCGGCACACGCGGAGTGATCGATTGAGTACCGTCGGTGCCATGTCCGTTCTGCTCAACCAGGCCGTCGTCCGGGTGCGGAGAGCGGACGGCGACGTGGTCGGTGCCGGGTTCCTGGTGGCGTCCGACCTCGCGGTCACCTGCGCGCACGTGCTGGGAGACCCTGAAGCCGCGGCGCGGCCGTCGCGGCCCAGCCCCGCGCCACCACCGCCTACTGCCTGCCGCCGTCGGCATTCCTGGACGGCCTGCCCGAGCTGGTGCCGTCGCCGTACCGGGGGCTGCGCCCCTTCGACGTGGGCGACGCGGCGGTGTTCCACGGGCGGGGAGAGGAGACGGAACGACTGGTCGAGGCGGTGGCGCGCACATCCCTGGTGGCGGTGACCGGCCCGTCGGGTGTCGGCAAGTCGTCGCTGGTGCGCGCCGGTCTACTGGCGCGGATGAACGGCCCCGTGGCGATCCTGCGGCCGGAGGAGGACCTGGGTGAGGTCCGACGAGTTCACCGACGACGACGCGGTGCGGCGGCTGCTGGTCCAGCTGGCCAGGCCCGACGCGGACGGCAGGTTCGTCCGTCGTCCGGTGCGCGTCCGCGACCTCGACCCCGCGTCGGCCGCGGTCGCCGACCGCCTGGCGCGGACGCGCTTGGTCGTGACCGGCCACACGCTCGGCGGCGAACCCGTCGTCGACCTCGCCCACCAGGCGCTGATCGACCACTGGGACCGGCTGCGGGAGTGGCTGGCCGACGCGCGTGACCTGCGGACGTGGCAGGACCACCTGGACATCCGGATCGAGCGGTGGCAGGCGGCTGGACACGACCGCGGTTCCCTGCTCGGCGGCGTCGAACTCGCCCAGGCCGAGAAGTGGGACCCGGCCGAACTGACCCCGCGGCAGCGCGACTACCTGGCCGCGAGCCGCACTCACCGCCGACGCTCGGTGCGCCGGCTCCAGTCCACGGTCGCCGTGCTGCTGCTGCTCGCGGCCATGTCGACGGTGCTGGCCCAGCGCCGCGGCGACGAGTTGGCCAGGCAAGCCGCGCAGGCCACCGCGCGGGTACTCGCGGCCGAGTCGGTGAGCAGGCAGCACAGCGCACCCACCGCCGCACTCCAACTCGCACTGGCCGCCTACCGCGCGGACCCGGAGAGCGAAGAAGCCCGAGCCGCGCTGCTCAAGCAGTACCCCGGGCTGGCCCAGGCGGACCGGGTGTTCGCCAACCTGGCCGCCGAGAACTTGCAAGGGGTGGAGGTCAGCGCGGACGGTGACACCGCGCTGATCACCGACGGAGACCACATGGCGGTCGTCACGGACCTGGCGCACGGCGAACCCAGGGTCTGGGCGCCGTCCGACGCTCCGGCGAAGGCCCGTCACGCGCTGAGCCCGGACGGCCGCTGGCTGATCGCCGGCGACACGCGGAAGCCCCGCATCGAGATCACCACCAACCTCCGCCACGACGACGTCGGCGCCATCTCGTTCCGACCGGTGTTCTCACGAGACGGCAACTACTTGGCCGCCGTGACGAGAGCCGGGCGCATCGACGTCTGGGACGCCGAGACCGGCCAACGCACCGCCGAGATCCCGGCCAACGAGGTGTACGGTGTCCTCGGCTTCACCAATACAGGACTGCTGGTGGGCAGCGACGGCAACCAACTGGGGTCGACCAGCCGCGTTCACGTCTGGCACCAGCGAGAAGGCCGCGAGATCGCGGACTTGGACGGGTTCCGCCCGGAGGTCCACCTGTTCGACGACTCATCCCTCATCATCCTCGACGATGTAGGCGCCACCACCGTGCCCCTCGACGCCGCTGCCTGGTTCTCCCATCTGTGCCGAGTGGCCGCGCGCGACTTCAGCCCCGAGGAGTCGGACGTGCTGCCCGAAGGAGCGGACACGACCTCACCGTGCTCCTGAACCCCAACGGTCGAGCGCGATGGGAGTGATCTCCGCAGGGCACCCGCGCCTCAGCGGTTCGCGATCAAGGCGTTCACGTCGATGACCCCGTCGACCCACGGCGGCCCATCGGTTCCGTCGTCACGACGTGGTCGAGGTCGTGGAGTTGGCGTTGGACGCGTTCGGTGTCGGTGTCGCGGCCCTGGGCGCGGTACCACTGGAGCGCCTCCTGCCACGCGGCGCGGGCTTGGTGGTGCCGGCCGAGGGCGAGGTGGGGGTGGCCCATGTTGTCGAGGGCGTTGGCGACGGCGTAGGTGTGGCCGAGGGCGCGGAAGATGGTCAGGGCTTCGTGGTAGTGCTGGATGGCCCGCTCGTGGTGGCCGGTGTGGTGGTCGATGTAGCCCAGGCTGTCCAGCGTGCCGCCTTCCCCCTCCGGGTCGTCGAGGCGCCGGTACACGACGAGGGCGGCCTGGCAGTAGCGGCGGCCGGTGTCGTGCTCGCCGACGTGGGCGAAGTACCAGCCCACGTAGTTCAACGCGCGGGCTTCCCGCACCGTCAGGCCGAGGTCGCGGTAGAGGCGCAGGGAGAGCAGGCCGTGTTCGAGCGCCTGGCGGTGGTCGCCGCGCCGCTCCCACGCCGCCGCGAGCGCGTTGCGGGTGTGGGCCTGCTCGGTGCGGTCGTGGTGGCGTTCGGCCAGGGCGAGGGCCTGTTCGAGGTGTCCGACCGCCTCCTCGTGGCGGCCGGTGTTGGCATAGGCGGCACCGAGGCGCCGGTGGACGCGCATGTGGGTGATGGGGTCGGCCAGGTGGGTCACCGCATCGAGCGCTGCCCGCCACACGGTCAGGTTGTCGCGGCGGTGCGCGCGCCGGAAGTGGAAGCTGGTCAGGGTCCACGCCAGTTGCCACACGGCCTGGTGGCGCCGATGGGCGGCGGCGGTGCGCTGGGCGGCCAGCAGGTGGGCGTGCTCGGCGTCCAACCAGGCCAACGCGGCCGGCATGTCGGGCAACGGGTGGGGCTCGACACCGGGAGCGGGTGGGTCGAGCCGGATCGGCCGTCGGTGGACGTTGAGGAGGCGGTCGGCGGCGTGCACGGTGTGCAGGTAGAAGTCGACCACCCGCCCGAGCGCGGCGTCCCGCGGTTCTTCGGGCAGGTCCTGGGCGAGGGTGGCCGCGTAGGCGCGGACGAGGTCGTGCATGGCGTAACGGCCCTGCGGGTGCCGGTCGAGCAGGGACGCGTCCTCCAAGGCGCGCAACACCTTGTGCGTGCGAGCCGTCGTCAGCCCGGTGAGGGCGACCGCGGCCGGGAGGCCGATGTCGGGACCGGGTGCGATGCCCAGCAGCGCGAACACCGTGCGCTGCTCGGCGGTGAGGTGGCGCAACGACCAGGACAGCACCACGGGCAGGCCGGCATCGGGATCGTCGTCGTCTAGCAGGTCCAGGCCGAGGTCACGCAGTTCGGCGGCGAACTCGGCCAGCGGCACCTGCGGCCGGGTGCAGGCGTGGCGGGCCATGACCGACAACGCCAGCGGGTAACGACCGCACAGCTCGACCAGTTCGTCGGTCGCACCCGGTTCGGCGGCCACCCGCCCGGCACCGAGGCGCTCGGTCAGCAGTGCCGCGGCTTCCGGCCGCGACAGCACGTCCAGTTGCACGTGGCGCGCCCCGTACCGCTCGATCAGCGAGGCGAGCTTGGCACGACCGGTGACCAGGACCGTGCACGTCGGTGAGCCGGGCAGCAGCGGGACGACCTGGTCGGCGGTGGCGGCGTTGTCCAGCACGACCAGCATCCGCCTGCCCGACACCAGACTGCGGAACAGCGACGCCTTGGCGTCCAGGTCGCTCGGGACGCGATCGGGGGCGACACCGAGTGCGGTGAGGAACCCGAACACCGCGGCCTCCGGTTTGCCGGGGTGTTCGGTGGGGCTGAAGCCGTGCAGGTCGACGAACAGCTGCCCGTCGGGGAACCGCTCGGCGTGGCGGTGCGCCCAGTGCAGCGCCAACCAGGTCTTGCCGATCCCTCCTGCCCCGCCGATCACCGAGATCGGGATCGTTTCGGCGGCGGGCCCGGTGTTGTTCCGCGTGGCGGTCAGAGCTTGGTCCAAGCGGGCCAGTTCGGCGGTGCGGCCGCTGAACGGCCCGGGTGGCAAGGGCAGCTGACGCGGTACGGGCAGGCTCGGCGCGGCCGGGCGCGCATCCAGCTCGGGACCGGCCCGCAGCACCGCCGCGTGCAGTTCCCGCAGTTCGGGGCCGGGGTCGACGCCCACCTCGTCGGCCAGCACGCGCCGTCCGGCGCGGTAGACCGCCAGCGCCTCGGCCTGCCTGCCGGACCGGTAGAGGGCCAGCATCAGCCGTGCCCGCAGCCGTTCCCGCAGCGGGTGCTCCTCGACCAACGCGGCCAGTTCGGCGGCGATCGACGCGTGCCGACCCAGCGCCAGCTCCGCCTCGGCCCGGTCCTCCCAGACGGCCAGGCGCTGCTCGTCCAACCGGTCGACGTCGGCACCCAGCACGGGCACATCGCCCAGGTCGGCCAGCGGCCGGCCGCGCCACAACGCGAGCGCCGACCGCAGCAGGTCCGCCGCGACCGCCGGGTCGTCCGCCTGCCGCGCCTGGTCCACCAGCGCGGCGAACCGGTCCGCGTCCAGCTCGCCCGGGTGCACGACCAGCGCGTACGCCGACCGGTCGTGCCGGATGCGTTCCGGGTCGCCCAACGCCCGCCGGAGCCGGTGGACGTACACCTGGAGCACCTTGCCCGCCGATTTCGGTGGACGGTCGCCCCACAGCGCGTCCTGGAGGACGGCCGTGGGCACGGGCCGGTTGGACCGGCACAGCAGCACGGCCAGCAGCACCCGCTGGAGGTGCGCGTCCAGCCGCACCGGTCCCGCGTCGCCGACGACCTGGAGCGGTCCCAGGATGCCGAAGTACACGGCGCTCCCCCTCCGCTGCCCGGTCTCCCCACCCGGGCCTCAGAACGAGGAATCTCCCACGGACTCCGGCATCCGACAAGGCGGTTCGCACCCGCGCTTCGCGGGCGCGAACCGCCCGCGGGTTCCCGGTCGCCGCGCTACGCGACCGGAACGGCCTTCGCCGCGGTGAACGCCGGGTTCGGTTGCACCCAGTACAGCCGCGGCGCGTTCGCGGCGTTGCGGAACACCACGGCCCACGACGCGCCGTTCGCGTTGGTCATCGGGAACACCGTGGGATCGGTGGCCGCCGGGTCGCTGATCGGCTCGCCGATCGGGTCGACCAGCGCCCGCGTCCACGACCGCCACGTGCCGGTGCCCTGCCCGGTCTCACCGGTCGAGTGCAGCTCGTCGTCGGTGCCGCGCACGACGAGCTCGGCGGTGCCCGTGACGGGGCTGAGCAACGCCGCCGGGGAGCCCTTGATCGCCAACGATCCCACCGGGTCCCACGCCGCCGGGAACGTGCCCGCCGTGTCCTGCACCTTGGTGACGACCGTGCCGCCCGCGCCGCGCACCACGAGCCGTATGCGGTAACCCGGGTACACCACGACCGCCGGCACGCCGCCGAGCCCGCTGCCGCCCAGGCTCCTCACGCCGGTGAACGCGCCCGCGCTGGTGTAGAGGCCGGTGCGCAACGCTCCCCCGGTGTCCACGGCGAACACCTGGATGCCGTCCCGCACGGTCACCGCGGCCAGTTCGCCGGCGACGTTCAGGTCGCCCATCACGCGCCACTCGGTGTTGGTGCCGGTCACGAAACGCCGCCACACCACGCCGTCGGCGTCCGCGGCGAACGCGACCGGCGTGCCGTCCGGCAGCTTCGCGACGGCGGGCGGGAACGGCAGGCCGCCGCCCAGGTTGGCCCACGGGTCCCAGGCGGGCGAGCCGGCCGAGGTCCGGGTGCGCGACAGCAGGTCCGCGGTCGTGCTCTGGCCGATCACCTGCGCACGGCCGTCGGCCGACCCGACCAGCGCGGGCGGCCCGGAGAACGCCTCGTCGCCCGAGATCGTCTCCCACCGCACGGCGGAGAAGCTGTCCGGCGACGACTGGTGGCCGTGCACCAGCCGACCGATGTTGTCCACGTAGGCGTACTGGATCGCGCCGAGCGCCGCGCCCGCGGGCGGTCCCTGGAAGGCCACGACCCTGGTGAACGGCCGCACCGCCACCGGCGGCACCGGCTTGGCGAACCAGCCCTGCACGTCCACGAAGAGGCGGACCGTGCCGGTGCTCACGTTCTTGATCCGGATGCGCCCCTCGACTCCCGGCTCCACCAGCGCCATGTCCGAACGGGTGACGTTGGGCGAGAAGTGGTCGAACGAGGAGGTCGACGGCTCCGGCGCGCCGAGGGGCCACGCGCGGAAGTAGCCCCAGCCGGTGGGCGTGCCCGCGGTGAGGTTGAGCGCCACCGCGGCGACCCCCTTGGCGGGCGTGCCGAGCAGACCGGCGACCTGGACGTCGAGCCACGCGTTCGGCGCCAGCTCGGAGCCGTTGATCACCCGGGCGGTGGCCGGCCGGTAGCCCGCGCCCTCGGTGGAGGTCGCGTTGAAGTACCCGTAGGTGTGGGCGCGCAGCTCGATGGTGCCGGAACTGGCGTTGTGGAAGGTGACCCGGCCGCCGGTGCTCGGCTTGACGACCAGCCCGGACGACGTGGCGACGCCGCGCTCGAAGTCGATGCTGGTGCCTTGGGCCGCGGACCCGCCTTCGGGCGTGGCGCGCAGCCAACTGGACGACGACACACCGCTGACCACCACGTTCAGGTACACGGCGTTCGCGTTCGCGGGCA
The DNA here is from genome assembly GCF_001905065.1 of Saccharothrix sp. CB00851. NCBI lineage: Bacteria > Bacillati > Actinomycetota > Actinomycetes > Pseudonocardiales > Pseudonocardiaceae > Saccharothrix > Saccharothrix sp. CB00851. Next base: position 63,170 of record NZ_LWLC01000025.1, on the reverse strand, counting down.
CCGACCCGCCGGTGACCTGCACGGTCAGGCTCGACCGGGCCGGGATCGCCGCGTCGGGCACACCGATCCCGGTGGTGGTGTCGAACAGCACGGACTGCGGCACGGGCACGAACCCGCCGCGGCCGGAGCCCGCGGTGGAGGTGAAGTAGCCGTGCACGTCGATGACCACGTGCACGCTGCCGGCGCTGTTGTAGAGCTGGAACTTGCCGTTGGCGCTGAGCGGGACCAGCGCGGTCGTGGAGATCGGCGGCGAGGAGGCGCGGACGCTGATCGTGGTGAACGCGCTGGGCCGCGGCACGCCGTCCGCCCACAGCGCGAGCTGGGTCGCGGCGGTCGGTGCGATCGGCGTGACGTCGACCAGCACGGCCGTGGCGCCCGTCGCGGGCACGCCCGCGATCCCGGCAAGCGTGAAGACGGTCGTCGTGCCGGTACCACGCACCCCGGTCACGCCGCCCGTGCCGTTGCGGGTGTCGACGGCCCGCGTCGGCGAGGAGAGGGGGACGAAGTCCCCGCCCTTCCCGGTCGCGTCCGCCAGTGCCGGAGCGGGTGCGCTGAGCAGCGAGCCGACCAGCGCGAACACCGCCCCCACCACGGCCGTCCTGGATCTGTACGTCATCTTCTCCCCTTGAATCGTCCTGGGATCTCCTTGCGGAGGAAGTTGAGTGTTCCGACCACGTTGCCCGCCACTCCCTTGGCGACGGAGTCCTCGACGCTGAAGCCGCCGCCACCGCCGAGGCCCAGCACCTCCGCACCGCGTGCGAGCGCTGCCGCACCCTCGCCCCACGGGCCGTCGGCCGCGCCGTGGATCTCCAAGGACCACCGCTGCAGCACGCCCATCCTGCGGTGGCCCGCGACGTCGTCCGCACCGCGCGGCCTCCCGGTCGGGAACGCGCCCTTGTCGTGCCTGGGCGTGTACCGGTGCTTGCCCTCGTAGTGCTTGGGTCGGCCGGAGGAGCCGCCTCCGGGGATCTTGACCGCGCAGTTGTGCACCAGTACGTCCACACCGGGCGCGGCATCGACGTAGTACGTGTGCGTGCCGTCGACCGTGAGGTTGTAGACCGTCCTGGTCTCGGTCCACATCCGCAGCCCCGTCACGGCCACCTCACCGCCCTGGGCGGTGCGCAGCCGTTGCCCTGACTTGAGTTCCTGCGCCTCCACCCACCCGGCGCCCTCCACCCAGAACGGGTGGCCGTCGGTGGCCAGCACCGAGCCCCCGTCCACCGACACCTCGACCATCCGCTTGTCCCCCGAACCGGTGATCACGTCGGTGACGGGCCGGGAACGCGTCTCGCCGGTGGTCGGGTCGGTCGCGAGCACCTCGTCACCGACCCGCACGGACTCGATCTCGCGGCGCGTGCCGTCCGCCAACGTCACCGAGGTCGCGCCGCCGAAGCTGTTGCACCCCTGGAGCAGGCCGCCGGTCACCCGGCCGGACGCGATGTCGTCCACTTCGGACCGGGCGGCGCTGACGGCGGCACGGCCGATGGACGTCGCACCGCTGCGCGCCGCGCCGACGCCCGCCTTCAACGCCTGACCGGCGACCGCGCCCGCACCACCGGTCACGGCCCCGAGCGTGGCGCCCAAGAGCGCGTTCGCGGTCATCTCCTTCCAGCCGTGCCCGCCCTCCACGAGGTCGTGCACGACCGAGCCGACCGCGCCCGCCAGCGCGCCGCACGCGACCGCGCCGACACCCGTCCAGCCGATCAACGCGCCGCAGCCGACACCGACCGCGATCCCGGCGGCGTAGCCGAGGATGTCGGCCTTGTGCGCCACGACCCAATCGCCCACGGCACCGGCCGCCGCGGACACGCCCTCGACGACCGCGCCGTGGACTTCCAGCGCCTTGTGGTACAGGTCCCGCGCGGACTTCGACATGTCCGCCACCACGTCCCGCAGCGCGGACACGTCACCGGCCGCCAGGTGCGCGCCCATGGACACGGTGAGCTTCACCCCGGCCATGAGCGGTTTGAACGCCGCGGTGAGGCTCTTCAGCGGTATCCGCCGGACGGACTCCTGGATCGCCCGCCGCGCGTCCCGGGTGACCTGCTCGGCGCGCTGGATCGCCGCCTGCCGGATCTCCGCGGCCCGGTCCCGCATCGAGGACGCGAACTTCGTGACACCGCGCACGACGGCCTTCACCACGTTGCCCGCCGCCCGCGCGACCCGCTTGATCCCGGTCCACGCGGCACTGGCCACGGTCTGGATGCCGCGCCACGTCCACGTCGCGAACGTGACCACGGGCCGCCACAGCGGTGCCGTCACCGACACCACCGCGCTCACCGCCCGCTTGCACCAGCCGCAGCGGAACTTGGGCCACTCGCCGTCCGGGTCGGTGTTGTCCAGCGGCGCGGCGGCGGCGTAGGTGTAGCGGTTGGCCAGCACGGAGTCGCCGCGACCGTACTCGGCGGTGTCGCGGGAGGTGAACGTGCCGGTGCCGGGCCGGTACCAGCGCCCGCCCATGTCGACGTCGCCGGTCGTCGGGTCGGTCCAGTCGCCCTGGTAGCCCACGTTCGCGCGGTCCCCGGTCGACGCGGCCACCTGGCCGAACGGGTCGAACGCCACCGATTCGGCGGGCCGGGCGAACGTCGTGTCCGTCGGGTCCAGGGCGGCCACCACGTCGTCGTGCTCGTCGGACACGGTGAGCCGCTTGCGCTGCCCTTCGGCGACGGCCAGCAGTTCGTCGGCCGGTCCGCGCGCGTACTTCTCGCCGCCGTCGGACACGACCTCGTCGTCCAGGCCCGCATAGGCGAACGCGGTGCCCTCGCGGGAGATCAGGCGGTCCAGACCGTCGTAGGTGTAGTCGACCGAGCCGGACGTGACGAGCCGGTCGAACGCGTCGGACGAGTACCGCTCGGTCAGCCCGGAGGACGTCCGGCTCGCCAACGCGCCGCGCGCGGAGTACGCGTAGGTGTGGTCGCCGTCCGACAGCAGCCGGTTGCGCTGGTCGTAGGCGGCGGTCTTCGCGCCCGCCCTGACCCGGTTGCCAGAGTCGTCCCACCCGTACTCGGTGACGGTCGAGCCGGACGTCCAGGACGTGAGGCGGCCGCTGTGGTCGTAGCCGTAGGTGTTCGCGGCCGTGCCCGCGAGACCGGCGGTGGTCTTGCCGGTCAGGTGGTCGTTGAGGTCGTAGCCGTAGGTGATGGACGCGGCCACCTGGCCGGCCGCGTTGCGCAGCACGTCGGAGGTGGTGCGGCCGAGGTCGTCGAAGCCGAAGGAGCGCACGCGCCCCGCGCCGTGGTCGATGGTCTTGACCTGCCCGGCCGCGTCGTAGCCGAACATCTGGGTCGTCCCCGTGACGCCGTCGACCGCGGACCCGAGCCGGCCCCGGTCGTAGCCGAAGCGCGAGGTGCCTGCGGCGTCGGTGCGTTCCACCAGTTGGCCGTCGTCGTTGTACGCGAACGCGGCGTTCCCGGACGGGCCGGACGTCGACAGCAGGAAGCCGCGGTCGTTGTAGGTGTAGGTGTTGTCGCCGCTCGACGTGCCGACCCGCACGGTTCGGCCGAGCAGGTCGTAGCCCAGCGTCCGCTCGGCCGTCGGCGACTCCGCGCCCGCGCCGGTCTCGCGCTCCAGCCGCCCGGCCGCGTCGTACGCGCGCTGCCTGGTCACGCCACCGGGCGCGGTGATCCGTTCCGCGTCACCGCGCGCGTTGTAGGCGACGGTCCACGTCCGGTCGGCCGCCGCCGGGTGCGCGGTGGTGGCCGGCTCGACCACGGACTCCGGCAGGCCGAGGCTGTTGACCGCGTAGAGGGTGGTGTTGCCGCGGCCGTCGGTGTACCGGGTGCGGTTGCCCGCGAGGTCGTAGCCGAAGCCCGTGGTGATGGTCTTGCCGTCCGCCACCGGCTCGACCTGGCCGGTCAGCCGGTTGAGGGCGTCGTAGGTGTAGGTGGTGACGCGGTCGAGTGCGTCGGTGCTCGACGTGAGGTTGCCCGCCGCGTCGTAGCCGTACCGCAGGCCCCGGAGGGGTTGGCCGTTCGGCGCGAGGTCCGTCTCGGTCGCGACCCGGCCGAACGCGTCGAAGTCCGTGCGGGTGGTGCGGCCGAGGCCGTCGGACGCGCGCACCAGGCGTCCGGCGAAGTCGTAGCCCTGCTCGGCGACCACGCCCGTCGGGTCGGTCGACCGGGTCGGCTCGCCGAGTCCGTTGTGGACGGTCACGGTCTGCGCACCGCTCGGCGTGGTGACGGAGGTGATGTTGTTCGCGTCGTCGTAGCTGAAACGGGTGGTGAGGTTGCGCAGCACGGGCCTGCGCTCGACCGCCGACGCGGTGACGCGACGCTCCAGGTCGTCGTAGGTGAACTCGGTGCGGCCACCCTCCGGGTCGGTCACCGACAGCACCCGGCCGGTCCGCGTGTAGGTGTACCGCGACACGGCACGCTGGTCGTTCGTCGCGGCCGGGGCGTCGTGGGTGACCACGCGGTTGAGGCGGTCGTACGTGAGGCGGGTGGCGTTGCCCAGCTCGTCCACCACCTCCAGCACGTTGCCCAACCGGTCGTAGCCCGTCGTGGTGACCGGCGTGACCGGGGACGTGCCGCCCGGCGGCGTGTAACCGGGCTCCTCGGTGCGCACCACCCGCCCGAGCTTGTCGTAGCCGACGCGGGACACGTGCCCGCGCTCGTCCTTGACCTCGGTCGGCTCGTCGAACGCGTTGTAGCCCTGCGACCGCGTCGGGCGCACCGTGCCGCCGCCCTCCACGGCGACGCCCGGCGCGGTGGACGTGGTGGTGCGGCCCAACTCGTCGGCCAGGAACGTGGTGGTGAACGCCGCCTTGTCGGCCCCGGCCACGGTGCCGCGCGGGTCGGTGGTGGAGGTCCGCACGCCGCGCCGGTCGTAGGTGTGCGACGTGGTCAGGCTCGTGCCGCCACCGGACACGGTCTCCGTCAACGGGTTGCCGAGCGGGTCGTGGGTGGTGGTGACCGTCTCCTCGGTGGTCGCCGGCAGCCACGGCACGTTCGACGGTCGGCCCGACCGCACGACCTTGAGCACGTTCCCGGCCGGGTCGTAGGTGTAGGCCGTGCTGCGGGCCACCCCCGCCGGGTCGCTGGTGCTGCGCTCGACCCGGCCCGCCACGTCGATCACGTTCCGCACAACGGTCGAGCCGTTGCCGGTCACCTGCTCGGTGAGGTTGCCCGCCTTGTCGTAGGTGTTGCGCTCCACCACGTAGTCGCGGACGGTGCTGTCCTGGTCGCGGAAACCCTTGAGGGTGATGGACTTGCGCAGGTCGTCGTCGTAGTACTCGTACTCCAGGCGGCGGCCCATCGCGTTGGTGTCGCTCACCATCCGCCCGGCCAGGTCGTAGGTGTAGGCCTGCAGCACGACGTACTCGCCGGTCACGGGGCTGCCCGGAGGGTCGCCCCGCCAGTCGCGGAGGCGGATCTCGGCGACGTTGTTCCGGGCCGTGTAGGCGTAGTCGTAGCGGTTGCCGTTGGCGTCCACCGTGGACGTCCGGTTGCCGAACCGGTCGTGGTCGAAGCTCGTCTCACCGCCTTCCGGGTCGACCACGCGGTTCGGGCGGTTGTGGTCGTCGTAGTCGGTCGTGGTGACGCGCGTCGGGTCGCCGCCGAGCAGGTCGCTCACCTCGACGCGGTCCTGGTTGCCGTCCACGTCGTAGCGGTAGGCGGTCCTGCGCTGGTGGCGCGTGCCGTCGACGGCGCTGGTGGTGGGCGGCTCGGTGGTGGACGTGAGGCGGGACGCGGTGTCGTAGGCGTACCGGGTGATCACGCCGGACGGGAACGCGTCCGAGGTGACCTTCTCGGTGACGCGCCTGCCGAGGGCGTCGTAGGTGTGGTCGGTGATCAAGCCGCTCGGTGTGGTGACGCGCGCCAGGTCGCCGTTGGCGTAGTACAGGTAGCGCGTCACCTGGCGGCGCGGGTCGGTGGTGGTCGCGACCAGGCCGGCGGGCATCGTGCCGCCGCCGACCGCGACCTCACCGCCGGTGGTGTAGGTGTGATCCACCCTGGCGCCGCCCGGTCCGGTCTGGGACGCCAGGTCTCCGCGCGTGGTGTAGGTGTAGGTGGTTCGGTAGGTGTTGTCCGTCGGGCCGGACGAACGGGCGTCGCGGGTCTCCAGCGGCAGGTCGTTCGTCGGGTCGAACGGGTCCGTGACGGTCGTCCGGTAGCTGCTGTACGCGGTGTGGCACTCGGTGTTCGTCCGGCACGTCGTGTGCGAGGTGACGTTGCCCCGCTCGTCGTAGGTCATCCGGACGGGGTCGCCGTTCTCGTTGCGGACCTCCTTCTGGTAGCCGCGCTCGTCGTAGTCGTAGGTGCGGATGGACATGCCGTCCAACGGGTGCCGCACGAACACCGGCCCGCCCGCGTCGTCCGGGATGATCGTGCAGAACCGCGGGTCACCCGGGTCCGGCGCGCTGCACACCGGTTCCGGCGGCTCCGGCGGGGTCACCGGCTCGCCGGGGCGGTCCTCCTCGCGCAGTTCCAGGCCCGCGGGCAGGCCGGAGCGCAGCAGCCGCCCGGCGAGGGCGTCGTACTCGAACAGGTGCGGCCGGTTCGCCGGGTCCAGCACCTGCACGGAGCGGCGCAGGTCGCGGTCGCCGCCGAACACCGCCGGCGCGCCGACCTTCCACGTGCCGCCGTTGCGGTCGGTGTACTCGTGGATGCGTTCGTTCGCGTACTTCGCCTCGGCGGAGACCTTGCCGCTGGGCAGGGTCACCTTCGTCACCAGGTCGGACGGCGTCCTGCCGTAGCGGTGGTGGTCGGCGACGGCACCCGGTCCGACCGGGTGCGAGTAGACCGCGACCTCGTCGATGACGCCGGAGAAGTGGCGGCGCGCGCCCGTGCCCCACTGCGGCCACGTGCCGGTGGCGTGGCTCGCGCCGACCTGGTTGATCGTCAGCAGGCTGTGGTCGATGGTCCGCGTGCGGGCGCCGACCCGGGCGGCGTCCAGGTAGAGGGTCTGGGTGTCGCCCATCGCGGACAGCACCACGTGGTGCCACTGGCCGTCGTTCACGGGCAGGGCGGACGTGATCGGGTCGATCGCGCCGGTCGCGAACTGGCCGCGCAGCTTGCCGTCCGCGCCGACGTAGAGGATCGGCACGGCCGTGGTCGGGTTCGTCGCGTGGTCCTGGTAGCCGATCAACGGGCCGCCGGTCGTGGCGGAGGTCTTGAACCACAGCTCCACCGCCAGGTCGCGGCTCTTCTTCACCGCGCCCTTCGGCAGGTCCACCACCGAGGAGGAGCCGTTGAACTGGGCGGCGTTGTCCCCGGCGATGCCCGCCGTGCCCGGGGTGACGTCCCGGTAGGTCGCGGCGTCCTTGCCGAGGTTCACCGCGACGTCGCTGCCCGCTGACGTGCCCTGCGCCTCGCCCAGCCGCCAGTACGACTCGGGTCGGGCGTCGTGCACGGCGGTGCGGTAGTGCGAGCCCCGGGTGTAGTCGTAGGTGGTGCACGCGTTGCCCGGGGCGCAGACCTTGGTCAGCAGGTTACCGGTGTAGGTGTAGTTCCAGGTGGCCGTGACGCCGTCCACCGGATCGCTCGACACGCTCGTCACGTGGTTGCCGGTCCAGGTGAAGCGGAGCGCGCGCCCGTTCTGGTTGGACTGGCTGTTCGCGACGTGCGCCTTGATCAGCCGTCCGTTGGTCGTGTCGATGGTGAGCACGATCGCGCGTCCGGCGGCGTCGGTGATGCGGGACAGCCGACCGGCGGTGGAGAACTGGTAGGTGGTGTTGCTCTTGTCCCGCAGCCGCCAGCCGTCGGCGGCCAGGGTGAGGGAGGCGGTGCGGCCGTCCGGTGGGACGAACGTGCCGTCCGGGTCGCGGCCGAAGCGGACCTCCTGGCCGTCCGGGTAGGTGACGACGACGTTGCCGGACCCGTCGTCGTCCGGGCGGACCCGCATGTCGTACCGGGTCACCCAGCCCGCGCCGAACATCGAGTCGCGGCGCGGGTCGAGGCTGTTGTAGGTGCGCAGGACGTTCAGGTCGGGTCCGACCGTGACGACCGGCGCGTCCAGGGCGGCGGTGGTGAAGTTGCCGATCTGGGCGTCGTACTCCTTGTCCCGGGTGCCGTACGGCGAGCCCGCCACCCGTGAGGTGACGGCGGGCTGCGGCACGCTGGTCAGGACCGCCGAGTAGGGCGAGGAGACCTCGTTGCCGGCGTCCTTGACGAAGACCCGCCACAGGTAGGCCCTGCTCCACCTGAGCTTCGCGGCCGGTACCGTCCACGCCGTGCTCGTCACGTCACCGGAGTCGAAGCACGCCGTGGGGTCGCCCGACGCGGTTCGCTCGCACACCTGGAACCGGTAGCGCAGCGACGAGCCGGGCGGTGCGTCGATGTCGAGTGCCCGTGCCCAAAGCTGCGGGGTCAGGGTAGGTGCCTGGTAGCCGTTCGGCGGGTGCAGTTCGCGCACCACGGGCGGGATGTCGAAGACCTCCAGCACGATCCGGCCCGGTGGCACCTGGTGGTCGGTGAACACGACACCGCCGGTGCGGACCATCGTGAAGTCCAGGAAGTAGCGTCCCGGCGGCAAGGGCTGGATGGTCGCGTCGAGCGTCACGGTCGCACCGCGGGCCACGGAGGCGGTCAGGTCCGCCGACCGCTGTTGGCCCGCCGGTGCGCCGGTGTCCGTGCGGTAGGCGCGGTACGCCAGGTAGTACGTGCCGGGCGCCCACGCCTCCGCCGACCGGTTCGTGACGGTGACCTTGACCTTGCCCGCCTGGTTCTGCAGGACCGGCGGCTCCGGGACGGGCTTGGGGATGCCGTAGCCGGCGTTGTAGGGCGAATGGGTGACGAAGAGCTTGGGCGGGTTGGCGGTGGAACTGCCGCCGAGCCTCTTCCACGCGGAGTCGTCGGTGGCGGACGCGCGCAACGACAGCCCGTGGTCGGCCTGTCGGCCGTCGACCCAGCGCTGCACCAGGTCCCGTCCGGCCACCCCGAGGTCGATCAGCCGCGTCGAGGCCGGGCAGTTCGACGTCGACTGCCCGGTGGCCACGTACCCGTGGGCGAACGAGCTGGACGTGAGCGCACCACCCACGCTCGGTCCCGGGTACGAGTACCCCGCCCCCGCGGACCACGACTGGGTGACCGGGTGCACCGTCATCGCCTTGGGCGTGCAGGAGGCCGAGTCGTAGTTCACCACCTGGAGCTGAACCCCGTAGATCGTGTGGAACCGCAACCGGTCGACCAGCCCGCCGAACTTCACGTACGAGGCCGCGGCCTGCCCTCCCAGCCGTCCGACCCGCAGCTCGGCGCCACCGCCCGCGGACGACGAGCCGTGGACGTACGTGCTGGTGTCGGCCGTGCCGGAACCGACCGGCAGCCCGACGGCGGCAGCCGAGAACTCCGACACCACCGGAGCCACTTCGGCCTTGTTGCCGCCCTTCGGCACCTCCGGCACGGGATGCGCCGGGTAGGAGGACCGCAACGAGGGGGGCAGGTGCCGGTTGACGTCCGCCCGGTCGACCCGGGACGCCGCCGGATCCGACTCCCACCGCTGCTGGGGCAGGGCGGTCACGGGGTCGGGTCTCGTTCCCGGAACGGCCTCGACAGCATCCACGACCGTCCCCGATGCCAGTGCGGTCACCACGACAACCGCGACAGCACGCCGCCAACGCCCCATGTGATCCCCCTGGCCAACCCCGGCCGATCCCTCGACCGCCCAACGGCCCCGGCATCGTGGCACCGGCCGCTTTCGTCGCGGTTTACCGAGACCCGGTCGGCCGGGGGTGGCCGGCGCGGTCAGGCCGTCGTGCCCCGGTGGCGTTGGTAGTGGCGGGCGGAGCGGGCGCGGTTGCCGCAGCCCGCCGAACACCACTCCCGGCGGGGGTGGTTCTTGAGGAAGTACAGGACGCAGCCCGGTCCGAGGCAGGCGCGCAACTGGTGGCGGGTGTCCTGGCTGAACAGCGCGATGGCGTCCTCGGCGATGGCGGAGACGGTTGCGGCGACGGCCCGACCGCCGGTGCGGGTGTGCCGTGCGGGTGGTCGGCCGGGTGTCCAGGACAGCGCGGACCAGCGGGGTGTGTTGCCCGCGGCCTCGTTCAGCACGGTCACGGCCGCTTCGAGTTCGCGCGGGTCGGAGGCCGCGGTCGGGCGTGGGTCCTCGGTGACCTCGGCGGCCAGTCGGCGCAGCGCGTCCCGCACACCGATCAGGTGGTCGAGGTCGGACGCGGTCAGCTCGTCGAGGTCGTTCGGGGTCAGCAGGTCCGTTCTGGGGCAGAGCGCGTGCAGCCAGGCTCGGGCGCCGTCGCGGTCGCGCAGCGCGTCGTGCACGCCGTCCCGGTCGGCCCAGACTGTGTTCATCAGCTCGACCGGCAGCGGCTCGCCGAGCAGTGGCGCGTCCGTGTCCACGCCGTCGAGGCTACCGCACTTCTAACGGTTGCAGCGGCTTCCATCCGTTGACAGCAGCCGTAGCGGCGTGCCAGGCTGGTTCTAACGATTACTGGCACGTCCAAGTGTCAGAATGATGTCCGAAGGGAGTGCGGCCCGCATGACCGACCTGGCACGCACCGAGACCGCCGGCTTCCACGAGGGCGAGTTGGCCGTGCAGCGCCGCGCGGGCGTCTCCCGGGACGCCGCCCGGCTCTCGGCGATGGTCGCGCCCGCCGGGCTGGGCGTCGGGGCGGCGCGGTTCCTCGCGGACCGGACGTTCGCGGCGATCACCGCACGCGACACCGACGGCACGCTGTGGATCTCCCCGCTCACCGGCCCACCGGGATTCCTCCACGTCGACTCCCCGACCGCTCTCACGGCGCGGACGTCACCGGCTGACGGGGATCCGCTCCGCGGCCTGCCCGCGGACCAGCCGGTGGGGATGATCGCGGTCGAGTTCGCCGCGCGCAGGCGGCTGCGCGTCAACGGCACCGTGACCTCCGCCGGTGACGACGGGCTGCGCGTCGAGGTGGCGCAGGCGTTCGGCAACTGCCCCCAGTACATCCAGGTCCGACGCCTCCGGGCCGCACCTGACGCGACCCGAAGCCCCGCGCCGGTCCGCCGCGGGAGAGCCCTGACACCGGACGACGTCGAGCTGATCCGCCGTTCCGACACCTTGTTGGTCGGCACCACCCACCCCACCCGCGGCAATGACGCCTCGCACCGCGGCGGGGCGCCCGGTTTCGTCCGCGCCGAGGAGGGGTCGCTGTGGTGGCCCGACTACGCGGGCAACAACATGTTCACCACGCTCGGCAACATCCACGCCGACCCGGATGCCGCCCTGCTCTTCTTCGACTTCGCCACCGGCCGCACGCTGCAACTGTCCGGCCGGGCCGAGGTGGAGTGGACCAGCCCGGGAGCCCCTGGCGACGACGACCGCACCGGCCGCCGCGTCCGCTTCACCCCTCGGCACGTGGTCGCCGGCCGACTGCTGCCGCTGCGGGCCGACTCCGTGACCCCTGCCCACGACAACCCGCCGCTCACGGCACCCTGAAGGAGAGCCCGGCCATGACCGACGCCCGCCCACCGTTCCCGCCGTTCGACCTCGACAGCGCCCTGGCCAAGGTCCAGGCCGCCGAGGACGCCTGGAACACCCGGGACCCGCACCGGGTCGCCCTCGCGTACACGGAGGACTCGGTCTGGCGCAACCGCGACGTCTTCCTCACCGGCCGCGACGAGATCGTCGGGTTCCTCACCGACAAGTGGGCGCGCGAGCTGGACTACGTCCTGCGCAAGAGCCTGTGGGCCTTCCAGGGCAACCGCATCGCCGTCCGCTTCCAGTACGAGTGGCACGACGCGGCAGGTCAGTGGTTCCGCTCCTACGGCAACGAGCTGTGGGAGTTCGCCGACAACGGCCTGATGGGCCGCCGCGAAGCAAGCATCAACGACGTGCGCATCGACGAAGCCGACCGCCGCTACGCCGGCCCCCGCCCGCAGGACGAGCGAGGACCGGGGCACGACATCCCCCTCGCCTGAGCCCGGTTGTCGGAAACTTTCGTGGATCGGTGCCGAAAGATAGGATGGTGGACACGTCGGAAAGGAAGTGGGAGCTTGTCGCACACCTCGGGCGAACCGGTGGTCGATGGGCAGCGCCCGCAGGCGGATCCCGCCAAACCGGTGACGATCTCCTACATCGCGGAGACGGCCGGGGTGTCGGTGCCGACGGTGTCGAAGGTGTTGAACGGGCGTTCCGGGGTGTCGGCGGACACGCGGGCGCGCATCGAGGCGCTCATCGACGAGTACGGCTACCAGAAGTCGAGTTCGCCGAGTCGCAGTCCGGTGGTGGACCTCGTGTTCGACGAGCTGGAGAGCATGTGGGGCGTGGAGATCATCCGCGGGGTGCAGCGGGCGGCGCGCAAGCACCGGGTGGGTGTCGTGCTGTCCGAGTTCGGGCCGCAGGGCAACGCGATCCGCTACTGGATCGACGACGCGCTGGACCGCAAGCCGGCCTGTGTGGTGACGGTGGCGCAGTTGTCGCAGGAGGAGCGTGACCGACTCCGGGCGCGAGGTATCCCGTTCGTGGTGTTCGACCCCACGGTCGAGTTGCCCGACGACGTTCCGTTCGTCGGCGCGACGAACTGGGCGGGTGGCCGGTCGGCCACTCGTCACCTGACCGGGTTGGGTCACCGCCGGATCGCGATGGTCGGCGGTCCGGACGACGTGCTGTGCTTCCGCGCGCGGTTCGACGGCTACCGCTCCGCGCTGGAGGCCGCGGACCTCCCGGTCGATCCCGCGCTGGTGGTGCGCGCGAAGGTGACCCGGGAGGCCGGTCACGTCGCGGCGCGCGAGCTGCTGGAGCGGCCGGACCGCCCGACCGCGATCTTCGCGGGCAACGACCTCCAGGCGCTGGGGGTCTACCAGGCCGCCCGGGAGGCCGGGTTGCGGATCCCGGGCGACCTGAGCGTGGTGGGTTTCGACGACCTGCCGGTGGCGGACCTGGTCGACCCGCCGTTGACCACGGTCCACCAGCCACTGGTGGAGATGGCGGTGGCCGCGACCGAGCTGGCCTTGTCCCTGGGGCGTGGCGAGACGCCTCCGCAGGTCGGGCTCGAACTCGCGACCACCTTGACCGTTCGGCAGAGCACCGCCCCGCCCCGCGCCCGGTAGGCGCGTCAGCGCCCGTCCGAGTCGACCGGCTCGTAGTCGAACCAGTCGAAGTGGACGGTGCCGCGGGTGGCGTACATGCCGATCACCCGTCCGGTGAAGCCGCCCGCCACCTCGGTGGACAGGTAGCGCCCGTCGAGTGAGCCCAGTTCGGTACGGGCGCCGTCCGGCTCGATGACCGCGAGGGTCACCACGTCGGGGCCGGTCCGGGGATCGCCGGGTTCGCCCGTCGCCGTCATCGAGATCTCCAGCACCACCTCGCCTTCGGCGGTCGCGGTCCCGAGCGACGAGCGCAGCGGTCCGATGCGCGCGTAGGCGTTGACCTGCCCGTCGTCCACCTCGATCGAGCAGTGGTGCCGTTCGTCCAGCCGCGCCACCAGTCCACCGCTGCCTCCACCCGCGTCGATCGCGGTGCGGGCGCGGCAGGACAGGTGCTGCTGGCGGCGACCGACGAAGGTGAGGTCGAGGTCGTCGAGCGAACCACCGGCGGCGCGCAGGGTGAGCCACCCGGGCCGGGTGTCGGTGGCGCACGAGCCTTCGGGGCGGTGGCGCAGCGAGATCCAGCGGGGGTGCAGGTCGGCCTTGTCGAAGTCGTCCCGGACGGGCAAGACCGAGTCGGTCGAACCCGGGGTGAAGTCGCCGACGACGGGCCATCCGTCGACCCATCGCACCGGCGCGAGGAAGGTCTCCCGGCCCAGCACGTGCCAGCCGGGCGTGCCTCCCCGCGGGCGCACGCCGAGCAGCACCATCCACCACGAGCCGTCGGGCGCCTGGACGAGGTCGGCGTGCCCGGTGTTCTGGACGGGGTGGTTGGTGCCCCGGTGGGTCAGGACCGGGTTGTCCGGGCAGGGTTCGAACGGCCCGTTCACCGAGGGGCCGCGGGCGATGGAGACGGCGTGGCCGCGTTCGGTGCCCCCTTCGGCGATCAGCAGGTACCAGTGGTCGCCGATCCGGTACAGGTGGGGCGCTTCGGGTGCCTGGGCACCGGGCGTGCCCGACCAGAGCTTGACGGGTTCGCCCGAGGTCTGGCCGGTGGCCGGGTCGATGCGGAACTGCGTCATCCCGGCGACGGTGCACCAGCAGTTGCCCTCCTCGTCCCAGGCGAGGTCGGGGTCGATGCCGGCGACGCCGGTCAGCGGCACCGGGTCCGACCAGGGGCCGGCCGGGTCCTCGGTGTGCACCAGCAGGTTGCCGTCGCCGGTGACGTTGGTGACGACCAGCCAGAACCGGCCGTCGTGGTGGCGCAAGGTGGGTGCGTAGATGCCGCTGGACGAGGTCGTCGCCGCGGGCAGGCGCAGCTGGCTCGGCCGGTCCAGCGCGTTGCCGATCTGGACCCAGTCGACCAGGTCGCGGCTGTGGAAGATCGGCACGCCCGGGAAGTACTCGAAGCTGGAGCAGGCGAGGTAGTAGTCCTCGCCCACCCGGCAGATGCTCGGGTCGGGGTGGAACCCCGGGATGATCGGGCTGTTCATGACGCCGTCTCCGATCGACACCGCCGCGCTGGGCAAGTTTCTCACAGTTGATCAGAAATTTTCTATCGTCCGAACCGGCGAGAGGTCAACTGCCGCCGACGGAATGCCGTGTTCGATTGTCCTTCGACCACAGCATTCGATGATTCGCAGGTGGAAATTCGAACCACACCCACAGAGGTGAGCCGGCGCTGATTGACGCCACGCCGAGCGACTGAGTAGTGTCCGGCCACAGAAAGTATCTCTACGCCGTCGCGAAAGTTTTCTCGGTGCGACCCCCGCCCCTGAGCTGCGTCGCCACGAGGTGACCCCACCCGGTCGGCAACCGCACCCCACCGCCACGCGGTCGCCGTCCGGGCCGTCCGGCACGGAATCCCCACTACAGCAAGGGACAGTGACGTCTTGAGCTCGCACCGAACACGAACAACACCCCGGCGCCTCGGCGTGGTCGCCGGGGTCCTGGCCGTCCTGGCGGTGGCGGGCACGGTCGTGGCCACCAACGCCCAAGCCGCCACCGGCTGCCGCGTCGACTACGCCGTCCCGTCCCAGTGGCCGGGCGGTTTCACCGCCACCGTGCGGGTCACCAACCTGGGTGACCCGATCAGCGGCTGGCGCCTGGGGTGGGCATTCCCGTCCGGGCAGCGGGTCACGCAGTCGTGGAACGCCACGGTCACCTCGTCCGGCAGCCGGACCACCGCGGTGAACGCGAGCTACAACGCCTCCATCGCGACCGGCGCCTCGGTTCCCTTCGGCTTCAACGGGTCGTGGACCGGCGACAACTCCGCACCGACCACGTTCACCCTCAACGGCGTCACGTGCACGGGCAGCACGGAGCCGCAGCCGGACAGCCCGATGGCGACCGTGGCCGCGATGCAGCCCGGCTGGAACCTGGGCAACACGCTGGACGCCATCCCCGACGAGACCACGTGGGGCAACCCGCTCACCACCCGCGAGCTGCTGCGCCACGTGCGTTCCCAGGGCTACAAGAGCATCCGCCTGCCGATCACGTGGAGCAACCACCACGGCCCCGCACCGGACTACACCATCGACCCGACGTGGTTGAACCGCGTCCGCGACATCGTGGACTGGTCGCTGGACGAGGGCCTCTACGTGATGGTCAACCTGCACCACGACTCGTGGCAGTGGATCAACACCTACCCCACCGACCGCGCGAACGTGCTGGCCCGCTACAACGCCCTGTGGGCCCAGATCGCCACGGCCTTCCGCGACCACTCCCCCAGGCTGGTGTTCGAGAACATCAACGAACCCCAGTTCGCCGGCACCGCGAACGACGAGCAGAACTACCAGGTCTTGCACGAGCTGAACGCCGAGTTCCACCGCGTCGTGCGCGGCTCCGGCGGAGGCAACGCCACCCGCCTGCTCGTGCTGCCGACCCTGCACACCAACGCCGACCAGGGCCGCCTGGACGCGTTCCTCCAGAGCTACCAGCAGTAGCGCGACACCAACATCGCCGCGACGGTGCACTTCTACGGCTTCTGGCCGTTCAGCGTGAACATCGCGGGCTTCACCCGCTACAACGCCGAGGTCGAACAGGACCTCATCGGCACCTTCGACCGCGTGCACAACACGTTCGTCGCCCGCGGGATCCCGGTGATCATCGGCGAGTGGGCCCTGCTCAACTACGACCACAACCGTCCCGGCGTCATCGAACGCGGTGAGTTCCTCAAGTTCCTCGAAGCGGTCGGCTACCACGCCCGCACCCGCGAGCTCACCACCATGATCTGGGACGCCGGCCAGTTCCTCGACCGCCGCGCGCTGCGCTGGCGCGACCAGGGCCTGCACGACCTGATCAAGACGAGCTGGACCACGCGCTCCGGCACCGCCTCCTCCGACCAGGTCTACCTGCCCCGCACCGGCGCCATCACCGCCAAGTCCCTGACGCTCAACCTCAACGGCACGACGTTCCGGGGCCTGCGCCACGGCACCACCGAACTGGCCAACGGCGCCGACTACGCGGTGTCCGGCAACACCCTGACCCTGACGCCCACCGCCCTCACCCGACTCGCGGGTAGCCGCGCCTACGGCGTGAACGCCACGATCGAGGCCAGGTTCTCCGCCGGGGTGCCGTGGCAGATCGACGTCATCACCGCCGACCAGCCGATCCAGGGCGGCGCTACCGGCACCACCGCGTCGTTCGCGATCCCTACCCGGTTCCACGGTGACCAGCTGGCCACCATGGAGGCGAAGTACGCCGACGGCAGCCCCGCCGGACCCGCCGACTGGACCCCGTTCAAGGAGTTCTGGCAGCACTTCCAGCCCGACTACGCGGCCGACGCGATCATCCTCAAACCCGGGTTCTTCGCCGAGGTCGACGACGGTCCCGTCACGCTGACCTTCCACTTCTGGAGCGGGGCCACGACCACCTACCACCTCACCAAGACCGGCAACGCGGTCACCGGCGGGACCGCCTGATCGGCGCGTGGTGCGGGGTTCGCGAACCCCGCACCACGATCGTCGACTCCTTGCGCGACCGACGCCCGGTCGTGGTCACGGCGGAACAGCGGCAGGAACAGGTCGTCGACGAACCACAGCGCGACGTGCCAGGCGGTCACCAGGTCCAACTCGTCGGCGTCGGCGTCCGGGTGGGTCAAGGCGATGAACAGCGAGAAGTCGGCCGCGGCGAACACTTCGACTCCACCGCGGCCGACCGGCCCGCCCGGCGAAGCCGGTCAGCGTGCGGGTGCGTCCGCGCGCACGCGGGCGTTCAGGTCGCGCAGTTCGACCTCGGTGATGCGCTCGGTGACGTATGGCTCGCCGTGTGCCCAGCGGCCGGCCACCCGCGCCACGCGGGCGCCATAGCGGCGGGCGGTGACCATGTCGCCGTGGCTGCCGGCCAGGTCGGCGCCCTGGTCGACGTTGCTCTGGCTCATCGCGCCGAGCCAGGAGCCGAGCCGGTTGACGTCGTCGCGGCTACCGCCGCTCCAGTTGTTGCCCGGCGGGTCGCCGACCGGGACCCAGAGCATGTTCATCTGGGCGGCGAACACGACCAGTTGCTGCAACGCGAGCAGCTTGTCGCCGCTCTGGGAGGCGGAGTTGGTGAACCCACCCGCGATCTTGTCCTTCCAGCCCTGCACGAGCCACTCGTCGAAGGCGGCCTCCATGAACGCCTTGAAGACCCAGGACACGCTGCCCATGTAGGTGGTCGAGCCGAAGATGATCGCGTCGGACTCCGCCAGGCGCGCCGAGGTGTCGGCGTCGGCCCAGCGGCCGTTGGTGACCTGTTCCGGGCTCAGCGGCAGGAGGTGGACGAGCGTTCCGTCGACCTCCTCCGCGCCGGCGGCGATGTGCCCGGCAAGTGCCAGTCCGCGGCCATGCCGCGAGTGGACGACGACGGAGACGGTTGTCATGGGTTCCTCACTTGATCCTCATGTGGTGGCGCCTCCCCAGTCAGCCAGGCGCGGAACCGGTGATCAACACCTCTCTGCCGAGCACAGCGATCGGGCCGGTCAACTGGCGCAGGACCTCGCTCTGGTCGCTGATGTGCGGTGCCGCGACCCGGCTGACCGCGTTCGCCCCGTCGAGGCTGCCCAGCTTCGCGGCCTCGATCCACGCCAAGCCGGCCGGCACCCGGTGGCCCGCTTCGGCGGATCCCGGCCGGCGGCGAGCGCAATGGTGGATCGGATCTTCCGCCGCCGAGTACGGCCGGCAGCAGTGGACGCCGGACCCCCGAGGCGGACGTCATCGCCCGCCTCGGCACGGGATCCGGCGGAAACCCCTCGGGCCCGCGCGTTCCTACCTCAGCGGTTGTCCGGGGTCGCTGAGCAGCGACGTCAGCGTTTCCCTGAACGTGGCACCCATGGACACGATGGTCGCGTCGTCGTAGAGGTCCGTCGAGTACTCGATCACCACGTGGATCCCGTGGTCCGACGGCACCAGGACGACGTAGAGCTCGTTGCGCGCCAGTCCTGGTCGCGTCGGCGTCGTCACCACGGAGGTCGCGTGCGGGAACGTCGGTGGCGGTGTGGTCACGACGGTGAACAGCGTGGTCGGGAAGAGCGAGTCCGCCGCGTCCGGGTCGTGCAGCCGGACGACCTCGGTCAGCGGCAGCTCCTGGTGGTCGAGCGCCCGGTAGAGGGTGCTCCGCAGTTGCGCGACCAGTTCGGCGAAGTCGGCCGCCTCGGACACGCGCGCCCGCAGCAGGACCGCGTCGCCGATGAAACCGACGATGTCTTCGTGTTCAGGCCGTAACCGGTTCGCGCTCGACGCCGCCACGGCCACCTCGGGCTGCTCGCACAACGCGGCCAACCACACGGCGTAGGCACTGACCAGCACGGTGTACGGGGTGGTGCCGAGGTCGACGGCGACTCGTCCCACGAGATCGGCAACCTCGCCGCCGATGACGAACTCGTGCAGTCCCCCGCGGCCGGACAACCGTGCCGGGCGCGGCCGGTCCACCGGCAACGCCGGTCGCAGTGGTACGCCGTCGAGCTCGGTCCGCCAGAACCGTTCGAGCTCAGCCCGGCGTTCTCCGTTCAGCCGCTGGTGTTCCCAACGCGCGTAGTCGGTGTACGGGAGGCCCGCCGGCGGCAGGGCCGCCTCGGAACCGGACCGTGCCGCGGCGTACAGCTCGGTCAGCTCACGCCACAGGATGCCGAGCGACCACCCGTCGCAGATCGCGTGGTTCAGCACGACCACCAGCACCCACTGCGCGCCGTCGAGCCTGGCGAGCCGCAGCCGGAACAGCGGAGCCTCGGAGAGGGAGAACGCGGCGTCACCCTGCGCCCGACACCACCGGTCGGCCTCCCGCGGACCGCCCGCGAGGTCGGTGACCGGCAGGTCCACCTCCACGGTGTCGAGCACCTCGACCAGGAGGTCACCGTCGCGTCGCACCGCTCGGCCGCGCAACGCGGCGTGCCTGCGCACCAGTTCCCGGAACGCCCGCGCCAACGCGGCGGGGTCGAGTTCGCCGTCGATGTCGACGCGCTGGACCACGTTGTAGACCGAGGGGTCCGTCCGCTCGTGGTGCCGTCGCCACAGCCGACGCATGCTCGACGGCATCGGGGCGGTGTCGACCACCGCGGCGCCTTGGTGCGCTTCGAGGCGACGTGCCAAGCCGCGGACGGTCGGGGTGCGGAAGAACTCGGTCATGGACACCTCGACGCCGTGTTCCCGGGCCATCCGGTTCACCACGCGCAGCGCGATCAGCGAGTGCCCGCCCAGTTCGAAGAACGACCGGGTGACCGGCACCGCGGCCACGCCCAGCTCCGCCTGCCACAGGTCGTGCAACAGGCGTTCGGCACGGGTGGCGGGGGCGTCACCCTCGTCGGAGGTGTCGGACCCGGGACCGGGCAGCCGGTCGCGGTCCAGCTTGCCGTTCACCGTGTACGGCAACCGGTCCAGGGCGACCCACCGCCGCGGTACGAGGTAGTCCGGCAGGACCCGCGCCAGTTCCCGCCCGAACGCGGCCACGTCGGTCGCCTCACGTTCCGGCACGACGTAGGCCACCAACTCCGGCTCACCCCGGACGTCGGACCGGACCACCACCGCGGCGTTCGCGACGCCGTCGAGGCCCGCCAGCACGACTTCCACCTCGCCGGGCTCCACCCGGTGGCCGCGGATCTTCACCTGGTCGTCCAGCCTGCCGAGGAACTCGACCGTCCCGTCGGACCGCCACCGGGCCAGGTCGCCGGTCCGGTAGACCCGCGCACCGGGTTCGTCCGGGTCGGGGGCGAACGCCGTCGAGTCCTGGCCGACGTACCCCAGGGCGACCGGCAGGCCACCGATGTGGAGCTCACCGGCCACGCCGACCGGGACGTCCCTCCCCGACGCGTCCACGACCCTCAGCCGAACGCCGTCGATCGGCGTGCCGATGGGCGGGTGCGGCTCGCCCTCCGGGTCCACGCGGTGCGAGGTGACGATGACGGACGCCTCGGTCGGCCCGTACTGGTTGTAGAGGCGGCACTCGGGGTGCCTGGCCAGGAACTGCCGCAGCGCGGGGGTGAGGACCAGCGGTTCTCCCGCGGAGCAGACCTCGCGCAGCGAAGGCAGTTCGGGTTGTGCCTCCACCAGGTACTTCAGGGGCGTGAACGGCAGGAACAGCCGTTCCACCTGGTACCGGGCCACGACGGTGGCCAAGTCGTGGCGCGCCTCCTCGTCCACCAGGACGAGCGTCGCGCCGGCCGCGAGGGTCGTGAAGACCTCCTGCACGCTCACGTCGAAGGAGAGCGAGGTCCACTGCGCGGTGCGCAGCGGTTCGTGCCTGCCCAGGTGCCAACGCACGAGGTTCACCGGACCTCGATGCGGCACGAGGACGCCCTTGGGTCGACCCGTGGAGCCCGAGGTGTAGATGCAGTACGCCGGATCGTCCGGGCCGGTGCGGCCGGGGACCGGGCCGACGGGCAGCCCTCGGTCGACGTCTTCGACCAGTTGGACCGGCACTTCGGCCAAAGCCGGGTGTGCCGCCGACATCGCCGCGGTGGTGAGCAGCAGCTTCGCCGCGCTGTCCTCGACGTAGAAGGCCGCCCGAGCGGTGGGCAGGCCCGGGTCGAGGGGCAGGTACGCCGCGCCGCTCTTGAGCACCCCGAGCACCGCCGTGATGAGGTCGTGGCCACGTGGCAGGAGAACCGCGACCACGTCACCACGCCCGACGCCACGCGCACGCAACCGGTGCGCGATCTGGTTGGCGCGCTCGTCCAACTCCCGGTATCGCACCTCCACGCCGTCGCCGAGCAACGCGACGGCGTCCGGGGCACGGTCGGTTCGGCGCTCGACCAGCTCGTGCAGGCACACGTCGGGTGGCTCGACCGGGGCGCCCTGCCAGGAACTCACGGCCGCGCGGTCCGCCGAGGTGAGCGTGGTCAACTCGGACAGCCGGCTCGCCGGAGCGCTCAGCGCGTGGCGCAGCACCTGGTCGACGTAGTCCAGCAGCCGCGTCACGGTGCTCGCGTCGAACAGGTCCGTGTCGTACTCGACGGCGCACCGGACGCCACCGCTGTGCTGGGTGAAGTAGAGGGAGAGGTCGAACGGCGCGCGGTCGCTGGGCACGTCGAGCAGCCGCACCGACAACCCGGGCGGGTCGAACTCCACCTCGCCTTCCTGTTCGAACTCCACCATCACCTGGAACAGCGGGTTGCCGGCCGCGTCACGTTCCGGGTTCAGCGCACGGACCAGCTCGTCGAACGGCACCTCCCGGTGTTCGTAGGCGGCCGTCGTGCGCTCCCGGATCCGGTGGAGCAGGGTGGTGAACGCCGGGTCCCCCGACAGGTCCAGGCGAACCGCGACCGTGTCGAGGAACAGTCCGACCTCCCGTTCGGCACCCGGCGGCCGGTTCGCCACCGCCGTGCCCACCACGACGTCCGACCGGCCGCTGAACGTGCCGAGCACCACGCCGATCGCGCCGAGCAGCGACATGAACACCGTCGTGCGCTGTTCGGCACCGAACTGGCGCAGGTCGCGCAGCAGGTCCGGCCCGAACTCCCGCGTCGTGCTCGCTCCCGCACCGGTCCGCAGCCGGGGCCGGGGTCGGTCGGTCGGCAGCCGCAGCACCGGGAGGTCGGCCAGCTCCCGCCGCCAGAACGCCAGATCGCGTTCGCGGGCCGCAGGGTCGGCCTCGACCGGTATCCGGACGGCCACCGGGGGCAGGTCCGCGGGGTGCTCCGGCCAGGCCCGGTAGTAGGCGGCGAGGTCGCGCACGAGCACCGCGGTGGACGACGAGTCGAACACGATGTGGTGCACCAACAGGAACAACAGGTGCCGCTCCGGCCCCAGCTCCAGGAGCCGGGCCAGGATGAGAGGTCCTTCGGACAGCACGAAGACCCGCTTGCCCTCGGTGTCCAGCACCGCGCGCAACGCGTCCTGCTCGTCACAGCCGGTGAAGTCCAGGACCGGGCAGTCGAGGTCGATCTCCGGCAGCACCAGCCGGTGCGGTTCCCCCGCGACGTCACCGAAGGTCGTGCGCAGCTCCGGGTGCCGGTTCACGGCACGGCCCAGCGCTCCGACGAGCGCGTCGACGTCCAGCGGACCGTCGAACCGGATGGCCTTCGGTTCGTGGTAGGAGCTGCTGTCCGGGTACATCTGCTCCAGCAACCAGATCCGGCGCTGCGCGGGTGACAGCGGCAACGGCCGTGACCGGTACCGGATCCGCAGCCGGTCCAGCGCGGGCAGCGCGGCGAGCACGTCGTCGGCGGGCACACCGAAGTCCACGAAGCAGGCGATCTCGTCCACACCGGCGGCCACGAGCCGGTCGACCACCTCGGCGGCGGTCCGCTCGCTGCCGATCAACGCCCGTGACGCGCAGTAGCGCCGGTACGCCTGCTCCAACAGGAAGTCGACGTCCTCGGCGGGCGCGTCGTCCAGGTCGATGTCGAAGCCGAGGCTGTTGGTCACCTGGTTGAACAGCGACAGCGACGAGCGCAGGTAGTCGCAGAAGGGCTGGAACGCCTCGGCGCGCGCTTGCTCGGCGTCGGCGCCCAGGTAGGTGTGCACCAGCACCACGATCCGGCCCGCCGCGGGATCGAGTCCCCGCTCGGCTCGGGTTCGCCGGTAGAGCGCGATGTTGTCCGCCAGCTCGTCCACGGTCTGGGCCATGAGGTTGGTGACGACGCCGAGGTCTTCCTCGGCAGCACGCCGGTAGCTGTCCGGGTTGCCGACGACCGCCAGGAACAGCGGAGGGCTCGACTGGATCGGTCGCGGGTACAGCTGCACGTCGACCTCGTCGCCGCTGCCGGACGTCGTCGTGACCGCCTCACCGGCCCACAGCTTGCGAACGGTGTCCAGCTGCGTGTGCACCAGTTCCCGGTGCTGCCCGTAGTTCTGCGGTGCCAACGCGAAGTCCGTCGCACGCCAACCACTGGCCACGCACAGGCCCACCCGTCCGCCGGAGAGGTTGTCGACCACCGACCACTCCTCGGCGACCCGGATCGGGTTGTGCAGCGGCAGCACGACCGAACCGGCGTGCAGTCGGATCCGCTCGGTCCGCGCCGCCAGCGAAGCCGCCAGCACCGACGGGTTGGGGAACAACGCGCCGAAGGAGTGGAAGTGGCGTTCCGGCAACCACACCGCGTGGAAGTCGTGCCGGTCGGCGAACTCGGTCGCCGCGTTGATCAGCGCGTACTTGTCGCGCTCGTGCTGCTCGGGGTAGTCGCCGAAGAAGTAGAGGCTGAAGTCGCAAGTCACTCCCGGCCG
Source organism: Saccharothrix sp. CB00851 (assembly GCF_001905065.1). Taxonomy (NCBI): domain Bacteria; kingdom Bacillati; phylum Actinomycetota; class Actinomycetes; order Pseudonocardiales; family Pseudonocardiaceae; genus Saccharothrix; species Saccharothrix sp. CB00851. The sequence continues at coordinate 39,583 of NZ_LWLC01000025.1, read as the reverse complement.
CGGGGCCCGCACCGGCTCCGGCTCCGGTTCCGGTTCCGGCCGAGTGCGTGACGCCGGGTGTTTCACCGGAGGTGCCTGAGCCGGGGTGTTCGCCACGCCCGTGTCAGAGACCGACAACAGGGCCAGTTGCCGTTCCATCAGACCCACCAGCCGTTCGCTCAGCGACAGCTGGCGGGCGATGAGGTCCCGCGCGTCGGTCGTCGGTGCGGGCTCGGGCACCGGACCCTCCTCGGGGTCGGGTTCGACCAGCGACGCGAGTTTGCGCACCGTGTCGGCGCCGGTGAACATGGTCCGCATCGGCACGCGCACGCCGAACCGCTGGTCCAGCTCCCTGCTCAGGTTCATCAACGTCAGGGAGTCCGCACCGAGCTCGAACAACGAGCGGTCGGGCGGAACCGCCTCACGGCGCATCCCGAACACCTCGGCCACCACCTCGCGCACCGCGTCGTGCGCCTCGGTCGCCACCGGTTCGCGCGCCGGGACCGGCCGCTCGCCCGCTGCCACGGTCGGAAACCGCGTGGAGGTGAACGGGTACCCAGGCAGCGGCACGCGACGGCCACCGCGCACGACTTCGGGCCACGTCACGTCGACACCCCGGACGTACAGCTCGCCCAGTGCACCCAACAGCGCGGCCACCGGGTGCTCGCCGACGCGCAGACCCGCCGACCAGCGGTCGTTCTCGGCGGTGTTGGTGAGCACCGCGCCGGGTCCGATCTCCAGGCACGAGTACTCGTCCACAGTGGACAGGACGAGGTCGAAGCGGACCGGGTTCCTGGCCTGCCGCACGAGGTAGTCGGCGTCGGGTCGCCACCCCACCGGGCGGACCTGCGCGTCGAGACCGCTGACGAACGGGATCCGCGTCGGCCCCAGCGACACCGACCGGACCCGTTCCCGCAACGCGGGCAGCACGGGTTCGAGCAGGGCGGTGTGGAAGGCGCCGTCGACCGGCAACCGCCGCCGTTGCAGCCCTTCCCGGTCGAGCAGCTGCTCAGCATGGCGCAGGCCGTCCACCGAACCGGCCAGCACGTGCGCGAGCGGACCGTTGACCGCCGCGACCTCCACGCCGCCGGCACGGGCGATCCGCTCGGCCACCGCGGAGTCGGCCCACACCGCGAGCATGCCACCCGGCTCGCACCGCGCCGCCAGCCGGCCACGCGCCCCGGTCAGCCGCACGCCGTCCGCGAGGGAGAGCGCACCGGCCAGGCACAGCGCCGCGTATTCGCCGAGGCTGTGCCCGGTGACGAGGGCCGGCCGGACCCCGAAGCTCTCCCACAGCCGGCCCAGCGCGACCTGGAAGGCGAACAGCGCCGGTTGCGCGGTCTCGGTCGGCCACACCTCGTCGGGCCGCGCGTCCGGGTCGAGGAGAAGCCGGATCAGGCCGGCCCCGAACTCGGCCACGTACACCTGCTCGCACTCGTCCAGCACCCGGCGCACGACCGGGAACGCCGAGTACAGCTCACGCGCCATGCCGAACCGGGCGACGCCCTGCCCCGGGAACGCGAACACGAGTTCCCCCAACGGCTCGCGCTCGCCCCGACGTCCGGCTTCGGCGAGCCGGTTCGCCAACCCGGCCGCGTCGGAACCGACCACGGCCAGCCGGTGCGGCAGGTGCGGGCGGCCCAGCGCCATGCTCGTGGCCACGTCGACCGCGCGGAGCTCCGGGTGGGCGGCGAGGTGGGAGCGCAACCGGTCGGCCAGCACGGCGAGCGACTGGGGGTCACGGGCGGACAGCGGCACGATCACCGGATCGGCGAACGGCGCCGGTTCCTCCCGGACCGGGGGTTCCTCCAGCACCACGTGCGCGTTGGTCCCGCCCACGCCGAGCGCGCTCACGCCCGCCCGTCGTGGCACGCCCTCGGTCGTCCACTTCCTCAGCGCGGTGCCGAGCACGAACGGGCTGTCCACCAGGCGCAGCTGCGGGTTGGGCTGTTCGAGGTTCAGCGTGGGCACCAGTTCGCCGTGCTTCAGCATCAGCACCGTCTTGACGAGCCCGGCCATGCCCGCGCAACTGTCCAGGTGGCCGACGTTGCCCTTCACCGATCCCAGCGCGCAGAACCCGCGGCGTTCGGTGTCCGCGCCGATCACCCGTGACAACGCGGTGAACTCCACCGGATCGCCCAGCTCGGTGCCCGTGCCGTGCGCCTCGACGTAGGAGAGCGAGTCACCCGGCACCCCGGCGCGACGCAGCGCGCGCCGCACGACGTCGACCTGGCCCGCCACACCGGGTGCCGCGAAACCGACCTTGCTCGCGCCGTCGTTGTTGACCGCCGACCCGAGGATCACCGCGTGGACGGTGTCGCCGTCCGCGAGCGCCCGGTCCAACCTCTTCAGCAGCACCGCGGCCACGCCGTTGCCGCCGACGGTGCCGTCGGCACGCGCGTCGAACGGCCGGCAACGCCCGGAGCGCGACAGGATCGAGCCCGCTTCCCACCGGTAACCGGCCTCCTGGGGTACGTGCGCGGCGGCCGCGCCCGCCAACGCCAGGTCCGCCTCGTCGTTCAGCAGCGCCTGCACCGCCAGGTGCACGGCCACCAGCGACGACGAGCACGCGGTCCGCACGCCGATCGCGGGTCCGGTCAACCCGAGCCGGTAGGCCACCCTCGTCGCGACGAAGTCCGGTTCCCGGCCGATGGTCGCCTGCAAGCCCGTCCCGGTCGCCGGTGCGCTCTGGTGTCCGTAGAGGTTCATGCCCGAGCCCGCGTACACGCCGATCCGGGCATCCGTGCCGGCCGCGTAACCGCCCTGCTCCAACGCGTGGTAGCAGCACTGGAGGAACAGCCGCTGCGCCGGGTGCGTCAACTCCGCCTCACGCGGTGTCATCCCGAAGAACTCCGCGTCGAAGGCGTCGATGTCGTCGAGCGCCCCGATGGCGAGCACGCGGTCCGGGTCGGCGATCAGCTCCGGCGGCACACCCGCCGCTGCGGCCCCGTCGGGGGTGAAGGTGCGGGTGCTGTCCACGCCCGCGCGCAGGTTGGCCCAGAACTGCTCGACCGTGGCCGCTCCGGGGAACCGCGCCGCCATCCCGATGATCGCGATCCTGGTGTCCGGCGGCGCGTCCGGTGCGGGCGGCGGCACCGACGGCCGGTCACCGGTCAGGTGCTCGGCGAGCTCGGCGATCGTCGGGTGCTCGAACAGCAGCGCCGGCGGAATTCCCCGGTCCAACTCGGATTCCAGGTGCTGCCGGAGCGCGACGAGGGACACCGACGACAACCCGGCTTCGTAGAACGGTTCCCGGTCACCGACCCGTCGCCCGGCCGCCTTGGCGACGGCATCGGCCACCACCCGTCGAAACCCGACCGCGTCGCGCCTCGGACCACCGGACAGCAGGCGTTGGCGGAGCTTCGCGCGTTGCACCTTGCCCGCGGGCGTGCGCGGGAAGTCCGCGACCGGGACGACGTGCGCCGCGGTCAACCGCAGCCTGCCGTACAGGGCGCGCTTGACCTCACCGGCGATCCGCGCGTCGTCGGTGCCGACGCTGACGAAGAAGACGGCGAGCGATTCGCTGCCGGTGCGCTCGTCCGGGATCCCGCAGGCGGCGACGTCGCCGATCCGGACACCGGGGACCGTCGCGGCCACGCTCTCGATCTCGTGCGCGAAGTGGTTGTGCCCGTTGAGGATGATCACGTCCTTGTGCCGCCCGGTGATGACGAGCTGTCCTCCGGACAGGAAGGCCAGGTCGCCGGTGTCCAGCCAGCCACCGTCCACGAACGCCGCCGCGGTCGCCTCGGGGTTGTTCAGGTAGCCCGGGGTGACCCGCGCCGACCGGACCTGGAGCCTGCCGATCCGGTCCTCGGGCAGCGCCGAGCCGTGCTCGTCCACCACGCGCAGGCTCGTCTCGTGCGCCGGTTCCCCGACCGCGACGAAGGTGGTGCAGTCCTGGTCGGGCGCCGCGTCGTCGGCGTGCACCAGCGGGCCGGCGAGGCTGGAGGTCAGCACGCGCAGCACGGTGCCCGGCCGGTCCAGCCTGCCGTAGGTGATGGCCGTGGTGGTCTCCGCCATGCCCCACGCGGGCACCACGACGTGTTCCTCGACACCGCACGGCGCCAACGCGGTGAGGAACCGTCGCAACACCGGTAACAGGATCTGCTCTCCACCGCACATCAGGGACTTGAGGCCGGAGAGGTCCCAGTCCGGCTCCCGGTCCGCGACCGCGTCGGCGATCAGCTGGAAGGCGAAGGTCGGCGCCCAGCTGTGGTTCGCGCGGTGCTCCGCCATCAGGTCGAGCCAGCGCGGCGGGTCGGCCAACACGACTTCGGTGGGCACGTGGACGTTCGTGCAGCCCACGAACACCGCCATGAGGTGGTAGAGCAGGAAGGACCCGCTGTGGTCCAGCGGTAACCAGTTCAGCGTCACGTCCTCGGGCCGCACGTCCAGGACTCGCCTCGAACTGGCCGCGAACAGCACCAACGCCCGCTGGGTCAGGGAAATCGCCTTCGGCGCGCCCGTGCTGCCGGAGGACAGCATCAGCAGCACGACGTCGTCCGGCGCCGCCTCCGGGTGCTCGCGGGCGGGTTCGTGCTCCGCGCACTCGTCCGCCGTGACCGCTCGGACGTCCGGCGCGAACCCGGCCAGCGACCGTGCCGTCGGAGGACCGGCGAGCACCAGCGGCTCCCCCAGCAACGTCCAGGTGTGCGACAACCGTTCCGCGACGGGCGAGCCTTCCTCGACGGGCTCGGCGATCATGGCTGGTCGGAATCCGCCGAGTGCGCACGCCCAGAACGACGGGAAGAAGTCGTCCAGCGGCAGTCCGCAGAGCAGGACGGGGTCCCCCGGCCTCACGCCGTGCGCCCGCAGGCCACCGAGGATTCGTCGTGCCCGGTCCAGCAGCCGCGGGTAGGTCAGCAGGTCGGCCGTGCCGTCCGCGCCGACGATGACCACCCCGGCGTCCGGTCGCGTCCGCGCGGCGCGGGTCAGCGCCGCCACCGCGGAGCCGGGGTCGTCCTCGGTCGGTTCGAGCTCAGGACCTTGGTAAGTGGTGCGCACGGGCACGTTCCCGCCTCCTGGTACCACCGCTCGACCCGTGGGCCGACGAGCGGGTTGTGAACAACAGAAAAGCCGTCGCCGCGCACAGCGCCAGCCCGTGCAGCAGGCCCACGACCGCGAGGGCGGGGAGGACTTCCAGCAAGGCGCCCGCCGCCGCCATGCCGAGGGCGAAACCGGAGGTCTCGATCGTCGCGGACAGGCCGAACAGCCGCGTGCGCAGGTGGTCGGGCGCTTCTTGCAGGCGTGACACGTAGGCGATCTCGGTGACGCCGTCGGCCAGGCCCGCGACCAGGACGACGAGCGCCATCGCGATCTCGGGCAGCCCGGTGAACGCCAGGGTGAACGACACCGCCATCGCGCACGTGGCCAAGCCGAAAGCCCGCTCCAGGCGGTGGGCGGTGCCGAGGCCACCCCACCGGGTCACGACGCGGTGGGCGCACAACACACCCACCGCCCAGGCAACCCAGAAGTAGCTCATGAACGTCGCGGCCCCGTCCGGTCGCGTGGTGGCCGCGAACACCGGGAGGGCGGTGTTGTGCGAGGACGACGCGAACGCGTCGACCCCTCGCAGCACCAGCATCAACAGCACGACCGGCGCCAGACCCGCCAGCGTGAGCCCGGCCCCGGCGGTGGCCGGTGCCACGTCCGCCGGTTCGTGGGCGCGGAACCGGATCAGGGCCAGCGCGACGGCCGACACGACGAACGTCGCCGCGTTGAAGGCGAACGCGGCCGCGAAACCGCCGATGCCGATCAGGGGACCGGCACCGGCGAAACCGCACACCATGGCCACGGACTTCGCCGTGACGAGCATGCCGTTCGCCCGGACCCTCGCCGCCGCACCCACCACGTCCGGCACCGCCGAGCGCAGTGCCACGGTGAACAGGCTGTTGCCCGCGCCGAGCACGGCGACCGCGCAACCGAGCACCACGACGTCGGCGGCGCGGGTGGTGGCCGCGAGGACCGTCATCGCCACGACCTGCGCGAGATCCGCGCCGATCATGAGCCGACGCCGGTCGAACCTCGCGGCCAGCGCACCGGCGGCGAACCCGGCGAGACTCCCCGTGACAAGGCGCAGGGCGGCCACCAACCCGACCCCGAGCCCACTGCCGGTCACCTCGTAGGTGAACAGCGCGAGGGCGACCAAGTTCAGGTAGTTGCCGCAGGTGGAGACCCCGTAGGCGGCCACCAGCCAGGCGAACCGCCCACCCGGTGCGATCGAGGACTCCGCCTGGTTGCCGGTCTGATCACTGGCCGCGTTCACTGCCGTTGACGCCAATCCCCCGATCGAGGGCGAACGATCGTGACACACGGCCGCCCAGAGCCCGAGCGAACGTAATCAGGCCGTCCGAACCCGTCAACCCCCGAACGTTCGGACGTTCACAGTTGACGGCGACCCCGACCCCGCAGACGAGCGCGGAGCACGGCATACCGGGTGCCGGTGCCCAGGTGCCGCTCCCGGCGGGCCCGCACGCGGCCTTGGCGGGTGGCGTGACGCCCGCGGCCGGACGACGGACCGTGGACGTGCTCGTCGCCCTCGAACATCCGCCGCCGGTCGCGTTCGAGCAGCGAAACGTGGATGCGGACGGGCGCCTTCGGTGTGCGGACGGCGCGCGAACCCAGGTCGCAGAGCGCTTCGGGGTGGATGCCGGAGCCGTCGAGCTCGAAGGGCAGGAAGGTACGGCGGAGGTCGCTCATGGCTGCGGTGGACTCCAGTGCTCGTGCAGGAGGCGTGGTGCGGGTCCATCGCCTCGGAACCAGTGGCGAACGGCCCGCGCCGATCAGGCGGTGCGGGCTTCGAGCGGCACGGCGGAGGGCGGCGGGACGTGAGTCGAACCCGCCGTCAACCTCTCCGAGCGTCACTGGTCACTGCTGCATGGCGGCCATGATGTTCAGCCCGCCGACCGCCGGTCAACGGAATTTCCGGGCGCGAGCGTGATCCGGCGACGTGGAGGAAGCCGGGGATGGGGCCTCCTCCACGCCACGGTCGTCGGATCAGAGCAGTCCGCGGCGGTAGGCGGGCACCAGGCGGCGGGGCACCATCAGCTTGCGGCCGTCCAGAGTGGTCACCGGCACCAGGTCGGGAGCGGTGGCCTTCCACTGGGAGCGGCGGTGGCGGGTGTTGCTGCGGGAGGTCTTGCGCTTGGGGACGGCCATGTCAGCGGTTCCTCTTGCCGTAGCGGCGGTTGAACTTCTCGACGCGGCCGGCGGTGTCCATGACCCGCTGGTTGCCCGTCCAGAACGGGTGGGAGTCGGAGGTGATGTCGACGGTGATGAGCGGGTAGGTGTTGCCGTCCTCCCACTCGACCGTGCGCGTGGACGTGGCCGTGGACCGGGTCAGGAACGCCTTGCCCGTCGCCTGGTCCTGGAAGACCACCGGGTGGTAGTCGGGGTGGATGCCCTGCTTCACAACTCCTCCATCTCGTCGTGCCACTCGGCGAACGGGTCGACGAACTCCAGTTCGTCGGCCAACGCCAGTTCCTCATCGGTCACCAGCGCCTCGCGCAGGGCCGTCGTGATCTCCTCCGGGTCCGCCGAGGCCGTGATGACCACGACTTCCTGCGACCGGTCGCCGAACTCGGCGTCCCACGTCGCGGCGGCGATCGCCCGGCGCTCGGCGGGCACGTCGGACCAGTCCTCCACCGCCGCGAGCCACCCACCGAGGTTGCCGATGTTCAGGCCACCTCCGGCGGACTCCAGCCACAGCGCGACGTCCGGTTGGCTCGCGACCCACACCCGGCCGCGCGTGCGCACGACACCGTCGAGCAGCACGTCGACGGCCCGGTGCAGCCGCATCGGGTGGAACGGGCGCCGCGCGGTGAAGTGCACGACGGACGCGCCGTGCGCCGGTTCCAGCGGCGGCTGACCGGGCAACAACGGCCCGAAGCCGTCGTCGAAACGACCGCGGCGGGAGCCCTCGGGGATCGCGGTCAGCAGTTCGGCCACGTCCAGGGCCTCCCGGCGGCGTCGGGGCGCGAGCGGGTTGAGCCGGTCCAGCACGGCGTCCAGCACCGGGTCGGCACCGGCACCGGTGAGCACGATCGCGTCGGCGAACTCCGCCTGCCCCACGACCACCTGCGCCACCGTGCGGTCATCAGCCTCGGCCGCACCCAGACCGCGGTCGTCCAGCGTGTCGTCACCGGTCGCGTCGGCCAACCACGTCTCCCGGTCCACCACGGTGACCACGGCTTCGACCCGGATGTCCACCTCGCGCAGGGCGAAGCACACCGCTTCCGGCTCCAACGCCGGGTCCAGGTGCACGACCACCCGACCGCCCAGGCGCTCCAGCAGCGGCAGCAGTTCCAGGCGCAGCGTGCACGACACGCACCCGTGCGCGAGTTCCAACACCGTCAGATCGCCGTCCACCCACCGCCGCACTACACCGTGCGCGAGGTCGCGCAGGTCGTGGCGCACCAACACCGAACCCGGCGACGCGCGCCAGACCTCCTCGGCCACGTCGTGCGGCGCGAGCCCGGCCACCAGTAGGACCTCGGTTCCCATGTGGGCTAGCCTAACGGAAACGATTGTCGTTTCACACTGGAGGTAGCGTGTCAGCACGGCACTGCCAGGTCACCGGGCGCAAACCCGGTTTCGGCAAGCAGGTCTCGCACTCCCACCGGCGCACCTCGCGCCGCTGGCTGCCCAACACCCAGCGCCGCCGGTTCTGGCTGGCCTCGGAGAACCGGTACGTGGTGCTGACCCTGTCGACCAAGGGCATCAAGACCGTCGACAAGCGCGGCATCGAGTCCGTGGTCGCCGAGCTGCGCCGCCAGGGGGTGAAGGTCTGATGGCCAAGTCCACCGACGTCCGGCCGATCATCAAGATGAGGTCGACCGCGGGCACCGGCTACACCTACGTCACCCGCAAGAACCGCCGCAACGACCCCGACCGCCTGGTGCTGCGCAAGTTCGACCCCGTCGTGCGCCGCCACGTCGACTTCAAGGAGGAGCGCTGATGGCCAAGAAGTCCAAGATCGCCAAGGACCGGCAGCGACGCGAGGTCGTCGCCCGGTTCGCCGAGCGGCGCCACGAGCTGAAGGAGATCATCCGACTCGACCCCGAGCGCCGCGACGAAGCCCTGCGCGCGCTGCAGAAGCTGCCGCGCGACGCCAGCCCCACCCGGCTGCGCAACCGCGACGCCGTGGACGGCCGCCCCAGGGCGTTCAACCGCGCGTTCGGCCTGTCCCGCATCCGACTCCGCGAGATGGCGCACCGCGGCGAGCTGCCCGGCGTCAACAAGTCGAGCTGGTGAGCCGGATGCCCAGGATCGAACGCGCACCGAAGCGCCGGGCGAACCTCCTGCACAAGGAGGGCATCACCGACGTGGACTGGAAGGACGCGGCACTGCTGCGCAAGTTCATCTCCGACCGCGGCAAGATCCGCTCACGCCGCGTCACCGGCCTGACACCGCAGCAACAGCGTCAGGTCACCACGGCCATCAAGAACGCCCGCGAGATGGCCCTGCTGCCCTACCCCAGCCAGGGACGCTGACCGGACGGGCCGCCACTTCCCGGCGGCCCGTCCCCGCAGCGGGGACGACGGGGCAGGCCAGGCACCGCGATCACGACCAGCATCACTATTGAGAACGGTTACCAGATGCGGTTACGCTCTCGCGGCCCTCTGCTCCCTACGCTCTCGCGGCCCCGTGCTCCCGGAGTGATCGGTTTCGTCATCGCTGTTCGTCCGCGGTCGTCCGCGCGCCGGGCTCTCCGCCGGACTCGACACGGTCGTCGGTGAGGCCGGCGCGGGCCTGGCCGGTGGCCAGCGGGCACGGGTGGCCGTCGCCCGCACGCTGCCGGTCGACCCCCGCGTGCTCATCCTGGACGTCGACCCCGCGTGCTCATCCTGGACGAGGCCACCGCCAACCTCGACCCCGACGCCGCCATCACCGCCGCGCTCACCTCGGCAGGTGACCACGTCGGTGTCCTGGTCATCGCCCACCGCCCCGCCACCCTGCCCCGCCACCCTCGCCCGCTGCGAGCGGATCATCGACCTGCGCGAGGTGCAGCGCACTCGGTGACCCGTGGTCGAGCGGCGACGTACCCGGCGGACACCGGAACCGGCTGGGGCTCGGCCGAAGTCGACGGTTCGGGTGCCGCGCCGCCGCCTCCTTCTTTCCCGGCAACGAAATCGTCGGCAGAAAAGTTGCCGGAGTTGATCGCTCGACCGGGTGAATCCCGGAGGCCGGCAGTGGGTCGCCGAGCGCGTCGAGCGCGTCGATGGGCCAAGGCCTCGTGCCTTCTCCCGCGTCAGCTTACTCGCTTGCGGCGGGCTAGGAGCACCGTGACGAGGCCGGCGGCGGTGAGCAGCAGAGCGAGCAGCACGGCCGTGCCCGCTGAACCGACGCCGGTGGAAGCCAGGCCGGTCTTCGGTGCGGCGGCCACCAGTGACGTGGTCGAAGTCGGGCCGGTGGCGGTGGCCGTGGTGGCAGAGGTCGTGGTCGGGGGTGTGCAGGCGCCGTTGGCGGTGGGGTCGACGTCGCCGACGGCGATGGTGAACACGTCGCTGTCGGTGACCGTGCGGCCGTCGGCGAGGGTGGCGGTGACCTCGATGGTGATCCGGTAGGTGCCCTCCGCGCCGAAGCCCCAGTTGGCGTGCGCGTGGGTGCCGAGCGGGACGGCGGTGGTGTCGGGCAGGCCGTCGCCGGAGTCGACCAGCACGACCGGTGCGATGCCGGTGAGGAAGATGCCCAGGCGGCCGGGACCGTCCACGGCGGTCATGCGAAGGTCTACGCCGCCGGTGACGTCCTGCGGGCTCAGCGACTCGGTGTTCCAGCCGGCCCACACGATGCCGGGGATCTGGGTCTGCGGGATGAGCCAGACCGGTGCGCCCGGCGTGCCCAGGAACGAGTAGGCGGGATCGGTGGGCACGGTGTTGCGCGCGGCGGGGACCAGGTGCAGCACGACGTCGGCCGGGTCGCGCCACACGGCCCGGTCGGGACCGGCGGTGCCGTCCTTGACCTGGGTGGTCAGGGTGCCGTCGAGCAGCCGTGGGGCGATGAGGTCCACGTGGCCGTCGTTGAGGACCACGCACGACGTGGGCGGCGCGGTTGTTGTCGTCGTCGTGCCCGTGGTGGTGGTGGTGGTGGTCGTCGTCGTCGTGGTGGTCGTTGTTGTCGTAGTCGTGGTGGTCGTCGTCGAGGGACCGGTCCCGGTGCCGGGCTTCACGGTGGTGGGGTCGACCGCGCCGACGGCGATGGCGTAGGTCGTGGTGTCGCTCAGCGGCGTCCCGTCAGGGGTGGTGGCCGTGACGGTGAAGGTGAGCCGGTAGACGCCCTCGGCGGAGAACGTCCAGTTGGCGTGCGCGTGGGTGCCGATCACCAGCGGGTACTGCTGCGGCAGCGGGTTCGCGGTGTCGAACACGCGCGGCAGCGGTTCGCCGACCGGTCCGCTCTGGAACACGGTGAGCTTGCCGGGCGCGGCGCTGTCGGGCAGGTCGCCGCCGATCGCGTCGAGGGTCCAGCGCACCGAGTCCGGGTCGACCTGGTCGTCGGTCAGGGACTCGGTGTTCCAGCCCGCCCAGACCACGTTCGGGTCCTGGATCTCGGGGATGAGCCACAGGTCGCTGCCCACCGGGCCGAGGAAGGCGTAGTCGGGGAGCTCGGGCACCTGGATGCGCGACTCGGGCTTGACGTGCGTGACGACCTGTTCGGGATCGCGGACGGTCGGTGGCGTGGTGTTGCCGTCCTTGTAGCGGATGTCCAGCACGCCGTCGGTGATGACCGGTGCGAGCAGGTCCACGTGCCCCACGTCCACGACGGTCGTGGAGTCCTGGGCGAGGGCCGGTGCGAGGGACAGCGCGGCGAGGGCGGTGACCGCGAGCGCGGCCGCGGCGGCTCTCACGCGGGTCGGGGTGGTCACGGGGTCTCCTTGGCGGGGCGGCGGCGGGCGAGCACGAGGGCGGCGGTGCCCGTCGCGACCAGGACGAGCGCGAGACCGGCGGTGGCGGGCAGCGCTTCGGGCCCGGTGGAGGCCAGGCGGTTGGGCGTGCCGGTCTGTCGGCCGGTGTTGCCCGGCTGCTGCTGGGCCGGGGCACCGGTGCCGTCACCGACGACGAAGGTGAGGGTCTCGGTGTCGGTCAGCGTGGCGCCGTTCGCACCGGTCGCCGTGACGGCGAAGGTGAGCCGGTAGCGGCCGGGTTCGGCGAACGCCCAGTTGGCGTGGGCGTGGGTGCCCAGCGGGACGGACAGGGTGTCGGGCAGCCCGTCGGTGCTGTTGAAGATGACTTGCGGTGCGCCGAACGAGCCGGTGGTGAACAGGCCGAACGGTCCGGGTCCGTCGACCGCGGTCAGCGTCCACGTCACCGGGCCGGCGACGTCCGCCGGGCGCAGTTCCTCGGTGTTCCAGCCCGTCCACAGCAGGTCCGCGCTCTGGGTCTGCGGGAGCAGGAAGATCTGCTTGCCCGCACCGCCGAGGAAGGACAGCGCCGGTTGCGCCGGGAGTTCGGTGCGGGCGGCGGCCGTGACGCGGAACTCGACGTCGGCGGGTTCGCGCCAGGTCGTGACGCCGGTGGCGGTGCCGTCCTTGACCTGGACGTGCAGGCCGTCCGGGAGCAGGCGGGGGGCGACGGCGTCCACGTGGCCGCGCTCCAGGGTCACCCGACCGGTGGCGGTGGGCTCCTGCGCGACGGCGGCGACCTGCGGTTGTGGTGCGGCGAGTGCCGGGAGTTGCGGGAGCGCCCGGGGTTCGACGGCGACCTCGGGCCGGACCACCTCCGGCCGGGCCACCTCGGTGACGACCAGCCGGTAGTCGCGCTCGACGGCCAGCGGCCGGCCGTCGAGCGCGTGGGCCGAGGCTTCGACGTGGAGCAGGTGCTCGCCCGGAGCAGGCACGTCGACGCTCAACGTTCCACTCGCGGCGACGGGGACCGTGACCGGCTCGCCGTGGGGCGTCTCCACTTCGGACGCGGTGAGGAAGACGCGCAGTTCGACCCGGTCGCCGAACACGGAGCCGGGTTCGATGGCGGTGGTGTCCCAGGTCAGCTCCACCCGTGCGGCCTCGGCGGTGACCGCCAGGGCGTCGGGCGGCGCGTCCAACTCCAGGGAGCCGGCTTCCACGTCCAGCACGGCGTCCGCGGTGGGCACGTCGGGCGGGGTGCTCGGTTCGGGTTCGGCAATCGCGGCGGGCGCGGTCATCAGCAGTGCGGCGGCCACGCCGAGCAGCGCGCCGGTCCGGTTCGGGGTCACGACTTCTCCTCGGCGAGCACGGCGGGCGTGGCGGTGGCGGCGGTGCCGCGGGTTCGGGTGAGCAGGCCGTGGCGGGGTGCGAACAGCCAGCACAGCAGGAAGATCGCGGTGAGGGTCAGCACGATCAGGCCGCCGGCGGCCAGGTCCAACGCGTAGGACAGGTACAGGCCCATCACGCTGCCGCCCGCGCCGATCAACGGTGCCAGCAGCATCATGGCGCCGAGGCGGTCGGTGAGCAGGCGGGCCGCGGCAGCCGGGGTGACCAGCAGGGCGAGCACCAGGATGTTGCCCACGGCCTGCAACGAGATGACGATGGCCAGGGTCACCATCACGTGCAGCACCACGTCCAGCCAGAACACCGGCAGACCCACCGCGCGAGCCTGTTCGCGGTCCAGCGTCGCGGCCACGAACCGGCTGTTGAACAGCGCCGTGCACAGCAGCACTCCCGCGCCGATCACCGCCACCGACACCACGTCGGAGTCGCTGATGCCCAGGATCGACCCGAACAGGAACGACTCCAGCGACCCGCCGTAGCCGGGCGCGGTGCTGAGGATGACGATGCCCAGGCCGAACGAGGCGGCGAAGAAGATCCCGATGACCGAGTCCTCCTTGAGCCTGCGGTTCTGCGTGAACACCGCGATGAGCAGCGCGGTGATCACGCCCGCGACCGCGCCGCCGAGCACCAGGTTCGAGCCGAGCACGAACGCGACCGCGATTCCGGGGAAGACCGCGTGCGAGACGGCGTCGCCGATGAACGCCATGCCGCGCAGCACCACGTGGCTGCCGATCACCCCGCAGACCAACCCCGACATCAACGCCACCAGCAGCGCACGCCGCCAGAAGTCGTACTCCCACGGCGCGGTCAGGAACTCCAAGGCCGCGCTCACCCGGTCACCCCCAACGCCTTGAGCAGCTGCTCGGCCCGGTCCAGGCCGAAGGTGCGCAGCCAGATGTCGGTGTCGGCCAGCGCCGCGGGCTCGTCGTCGGCCACGACCGTGCGGTTGAGCAGGCACAGCCGGCTGCACAGCGCGGTGGCGGCGGCGAGGTCGTGGGTGGTCATGAGCACCGCCACGCCTTCGTCGCGCAGTTCGGCCAGCAACGCGCTCAGCAACTCCTGCGTGGGTGCGTCGATACCGGTGAACGGCTCGTCCAGCAGCAGCACCCGCGGCCGCAGGGCCAGTGCCCGCGCGACCAGCACCCGTTGCCGCTGACCGCCCGACAGCTCGCCGACCGGTCGGGTCCGCAGCTCCGCCATGCCGACGCGGCCCAGGGCATCGGCGACGGCTTCGCGGTCCTGTGCGGTGCGGCGGCGCAGCAAGCCGGTCAGGTGGGTGCGGCCGGTGGCGACCGCGCCCTCGACCGTGATGGGGAAGTCCCAGGCGAACTCGTGGCGTTGCGGCACGTAACCCAGCGTTCCCTGCGCTTGGCGCGGGGTACGGCCGCTGACGACGACCGTGCCCCGGTGGACCGGGACGAGGCCGAGCGCGGTGCGCAGCAACGTCGTCTTGCCCGCGCCGTTGGGACCGATCAAGCCGACCAGCTCGCCGGACCGCAGTCGGAAGTCCACATCGGACAGCACTTCGCGTCCGCCCAGGTGCACGGTCACGCCGGTGATGTCCAGCGCCGGGTCAGTCATGAGTCCTCCGGTGGGAACGGGCGACGAGTGCTGCCGCCACGCCGGCCACGAGCACGCCACCGACCGCGATCCACAGCCAAGGCGGGCCGTCGGCGGGCGGTGCCGGTGTCGTGGCGGACGGCGGTGCGCCGGGCTCGGTGGTGAACGCCGTCGCCGGATCGCCCGGCCCGACGTGCACCTGCAGCGTCGCGCGGTCCGCGCGGCCGTCGGCGGTGGCCATCTCCACGTCCAGCGAGTAGGCGCCGGGTGCGGTGAACACCCAGTTGCCGTGCACGTGGGTGCCCGCCTCGACGCCGGTCTCCTGCGGGTAGGGGCGGTCACTGCTGAAGATGGTCTCCGGCGCGCCGAAGTTGCCGGTGAGGAACAGCTCGAAGCGACCGGGGCCTTCGACGCCGTGCAGGCGCCAGTCCACCTCCCGGCCGACGACCTCGGCGATGCTGGGGTCCTGGGTGTTCCACCCCGGCCACACCACCCGCTGGTCCTGGACCTGCGGCAGCACCCAGACGTCGGCGCCGGGCTCGCCGAGGAACGCGTACGCGGGGTCGTCGGGCACGGTGGTCTTCGCCGCATCCACTACCTGGAGCACCACGTGCGCGGGCTCGCGCCACACCGGACCGTCACCGGTGTCGTCACGGATCTGGAGGGTCCACCGACCGTCGACCAGCCGCGGACCGAGGTCCACGTGGCCGTCGGCGATGACGACCGGCGCGTCGGCGTGCGCGGCCGGTGGGACGAGCAGGAGCGCGGCGGCGGTCGCGAGCACGACCCGGATCAGGCGAGGCACCGGGCGATCTCCTCCGCGTTGTGGCGCATCATGTCCGCGTAGTTGCGGGTGCGTTCGTCGAAGGAGTCGCCGTAGAGCAGGCACACCTGGACGCCCTGGTCGCGGGCGACCTGGGTGAGCACCGAGCCGCGCTGGGCGAGGTTGGGTTCCATGAACACGGCGGGCACTTTCAGGTTGCGGATGGTCTCGGTCAGCTTGCGCACGTCCTCGACGCTGGGTTCCTGCGCGGGGTTGGGCACCACGAACCCGGCCACGGTCAGGTCGTAGGCGCTGGCGAAGTAGCCGAAACCGTCGTGCGTGGTGACCAGGTGGCGACGGTTGCGGGGCACGGCCGACACGGTCTCGCGGACCCGCTTGTCGAGTTCGTCGAGCCGGGCGAGGTACTCGCGGGCGTTGCGGTCGTAGTCCGCCGCACCTGCCGGGTCGGCGGTGCGCAGGGTGTCGCGGATCAGCTCGGCGTAGGCACGGCCGTTGCGCACGTCCTGCCACAGGTGCGGGTCGATCTCGCCGTGCACGTGCTTGCCCAGCACCGCTTGCGGCAGCTGGTGCACCGACGCGCCGCCCGCGCCCAGGAACGCGAACCGGGCGTCGTCCGGCACCGTCGTGATCGCCTTGTTCGGCACCTCGATGACGGCCTCCGAAGCGGGCACGACCTCTTGGGTGGTGCCGCCGGCGCGGTCGTTGAACGTGTACAGCTCACCGGTGTCCAGGTCGACCGTCAGGTCCGTGTGCCCCTCGTTGAGCACGGTCTTCGCGATACCGGTCGGGTCGACGCCCACCGCGAACGTGAACGTGCTCTCCCCCAGCGGCACCTGGTCACCACCGTTGGCCAGCGACGCGCGCAGCGTCAACCGGTAGGTGCCGGGTGCGGTGAACGCCCAGTTGAGGTGCGTGTGCGCGGCGGGCGGCAGCGTGGTGGAGTCCACATCGGACACACCGTCGCCGGAGTCGAAGTACACCACCGGCTTGCCCAACGACTCGGTCAGGTAGGCCACGAGCTTGCCCGGCCCCTGCACCGCGGTCGCGGTCAGCCGCACCTCCGACGTGCGGGTGGCCCCGCGCTGCTTGCCGTCGCCGCGCACGCGCAGCCCCAGCCACAGCACGTCCAGGCCCACGTTCTCCACCAACGGGATCACGTGCGCGCCATAGGTTTCCGACGCCTCGGCCAGCGAGACGTTCGGCGTGCCCTCGCGGGCGTTGGCGTCGATCGCCTTGATCAGCCGCTGTTCTTCCAGCAGCAGGTGGTTGGTGAACGTGACGTCCGCCGCGGCGACCTTCTTCGCGTCGGCCGGGGTCGGCTCGTAGGAGTGCGGGTCACCACCGGGCGGCACCAGCGAGTCGACCCGGACGCGGTCTCCCCCGACGTTGCGCACCAGGTCGGCGAGGATTTCGGTGGTGGCGACCACGGACAGGCCGTCGCCATCCCGTTG
The DNA here is from genome assembly GCF_001905065.1 of Saccharothrix sp. CB00851. NCBI lineage: Bacteria > Bacillati > Actinomycetota > Actinomycetes > Pseudonocardiales > Pseudonocardiaceae > Saccharothrix > Saccharothrix sp. CB00851. The sequence goes on along the minus strand of NZ_LWLC01000025.1, from coordinate 22,569 downwards.
GCCCCCTGCCGAGGTGCACGCGGTCACGGCGAGCAGAACCGCGCACAGGGACGCGGCGGCCCGTGAGGGCGCACGCACTCGCATGTGTTCTCGAACCTCCAGACACCCGTCACCCGACCGGTGGGTGCACCGCGAACCTATTCCGAACGACAACCGTTTTCAATAGACCATCCGGCCGATGTTGACAATGATTGCCATGTGCAACGCTCCACTCGTGGTCCTACCGGACCGCGCCAACCGCACGATTGGAGTGCACCCACCTTGCGCACCACCGCACGCATCGCCCTGCTCATGGCAGCGGTGACCGGTCTGTCCGGCCTCGCCGCCGCACCCGCGACGGCCGCACCGGTCGTCACGCTCGACACCGGCCACGTCGACGTCTTCGGCGTCGCCTACGAGGACGGCGAGTTCCACCTGCACGTCCACGACGAGGCCTCCGAGGCCGAGTACGAACCCTCCGACGTCCTGCTGGGCGTCAAGTCCGCGGCGAAGACCACCGTCCCCGCCGACCCCGCCTACGCCTTCCTCGGCGCACCCGGCGCCCCGGTCTGGGTGCTGCCCGAGGTCGAGGACCCGAACCTGCTGTGGCCCGGCATCGCCGCCGAGGAGGTCGAGCCCGGCGTGTTCGCCGACGGCTCGCTACGCCTGCGCGTGGTGAACGTCTGCGGGCCCGACGACTTCAGCATCTTCACCACCGACGCGGTCGGCGCGCCGAACGTGCTGGCCGACAGCGGCAACGGCCTGCCCGACCGCATCGACCTGACCCCCGGCGGCCACCTGCACGCCAACTGGGCGTTCGAGGCGGCGGGCACCTACACCGCCGTCTTCGAGGTCACCGCCACCAAGGCCGCCGGGGGCGCGGTCACCACCGGCCAGAAGACCTACACCTTCACCGTGCAGCCCTGACGGTCACGGCGGAGTCCGCCTGCGCCGTGACGCCGCTCGGCGTCGGGTAGTCGCACAACGCGCGAAGGCCGTGGCACCTCGTGGTGCCACGGCCTCGTGCTGCTCGTGCGGTCAGTCGACCGAGGTGCTCACTCCTCGAAGCCCATGTCCATGCCGCCGTCGTCCTCGAAGACCTCTTCCACGATCTCGCCCATCACCATGCCGCCGACCACACCGGCCGCGACACCACCGACCACGGCGCCCATGCCGGGACCGCGGTGGTGCCCGTGGCGGTGGTCGTCGTCGTAGTGGCCGTGGTGCCCGTAACCGGGCTGGCCGTAACCGGGCTGGCCGTAGCCGGGTGCGTGACCACCGAAGGCCGAGTGGCCGCCGCGTTCGGCGATCTGGGCCATCCACTGGTTGATGGCACCGACCCAGTCGGTGTTCATCGCGTCGGCGTGCGACACGTGGAAGCGACCGAAGGCGTCGGAGCCGGAGGAGAACATGCCGCCGCGCTTGTCGGCTTCCAGCACCACCACCAGCTCGTGCGGGTTGGTGACGAAGGTCAGCTCCACCTGGTTGACCCGGCCCGCGAACTGGGCGGGCGGGAAGAACTCGATCTCCTGGTAGAAGCCCAGTTCCTGGTGGACGCCGTGGATGCGGCCGGCTTCGACGTCGGCGCTGCGGAACTGGAAGCCCAGCTGCCCGAACGCGTCCAGCACCCGGTCCTGCGACGGCAGCGGGCCGACGAGCACGGGGTCGAGGTCGCCCTTGTCCGGGGCGCCGGAGATGACCAGCTCGGTGCGCACGCCGACGGTCATGCCGGGCAGCTGCCGCCCGCCCACGGCGGTGATCGGCGTCTCCCACGGGATCGGGAGCTGGAACGGCACCGCCATCGGCTGACCGGCGGGCACCCGCACGCCCTGGGCGACGACGACGCGCAGGAACTCCGACACGCCGGCGAACTCGTGGTCGCCGTGCTCGACCTCGACGCGCGTCACCAGCGACAGCACGATCTGGTCGATGTTGGCGTCGTTGCTACCGCCCTGGATGCGGACCTGGCCGGTGATCACCTGGCCGGGTGTGGCGTGCGGGGTGTCCAGGACGGTGTCGACGGACGGTCCGCCGACGCCGAACGCGCTGAGCATCCGTTTGAACATCTGTGCTTCCTCCGGGAGGGGTGGTTGTTCACGTGCGGAGCAAGGTGTCGGTCTCGTCCTCGAAGTCGCCGATCAGCTCTTCGAGGAGGTCTTCCAACGCGGCGATGCCGATCACACGGTCCTCCGGGTCGGACACCAGCGCCAGTTGGGCGCGTTCGGCGCGCATCGCGGTGACCGCGCCGGCGACCGGCATGGCGGCGGGCAGCGTCACCGCGGGCGCCATCAGTTCCCGGGCGGTCGTGCGACGCCCCTGGGCGATGGCGCGCACCGCGTCACGGATGTGGACCAGGCCGAGGAACCGACCGTCCACGTCCATCACCGGGAACCGGGAACGCCCCGACTCACGGCTTCGCCGTTCGATGGCGAGTGCGCTGCTGTGCACCGACACGCTCAGCGTGTCCTCGATGGGCACCATGACCTGCGCGACGGTGGTGTTCTGCAGTTGCAGCATCCGGGTCAGCAACCTCTGCTGCCCCTCCGGGATCAGGCCGTGCTCGGCGGACTGGCGCACCAGCATCCGCAGGTCGTCGGGCCGGTGGGCCTGGGCCAGCTCGTCCTGCGGCTCGACCTTGCCCAGCCGCAGCAACGCGTTCGTGGTGCGGTTGAGTCCACTGAGGAGCCAGCGGACGGAGTGGGCGAACGCGCGGAACGGCAGCGCCAGCAGGACCGCGGAGCGCTCGGGGTGGCTGATCGCCCACGACTTCGGGGCCATCTCGCCCACGACCATGTGCAGGAACACCACCAGCACCAGGCTGAGCGTGAACGCGATCCCGTAGGACACCCCCGAGGGCAGGCCGGTGGCCAGCAGCAGCGGGTCGACCAGGTCGGCCACCGCGGGCTTGGCCAGCGCACCCAACCCCAGCGTGCACAGCGTGATGCCCAGCTGCGCCCCGGCGAGCATCAACGACAGCTCGCGGATACCGGCCACGGCCGCGCGGGCGGCGCGGCTGGTCTCGGCGTCCTGCTCCAAGCGGTGCCGCTTGGCGGCGATGAGCGCGAACTCGGCGGCCACGAAGAACGCGTTGGCCACCAGCAACACCAGGGAGATCAGCAACGACCAGGTGGTGCTCATCGGGCGTCCTCCCGGACCGCCGTGGCCGAGGCCAGCACGACGGACGAGGGCACGTTGCGCGCGACCTCGGTCACCCGCACCGACACGCCGTCGAAGCTGATCTCGTCGTCGACCCGGGCGGTCCGTCCCAGCCGGCTCAGCACCAGCCCGGACACGGTGTCGTAGAGGTCGTGCTCGGGCAGCTCCACGCCGGTGGCGTCGGCGATCTCGTCCACCCGCATCCGGCCGGGCACCCGCCACACCCCCTCGGCCAACGGCTCGATGACGGCCTCGACCACGTCGTCCTCGTCGTGGATCTCCCCGACCAGCTCCTCGGCCAGGTCCTCCAGCGACACGACACCGGCGAACCCGCCGAACTCGTCCACCACGCACGCCAACTGCCGCCGTTCGCTGCGCAGCCGTTCCAGCACGGCGGGCAGCGGCAGCGTGGCGGGCACCACCAACGCGGGTGAGGCGACGTCACCGATCGGGGTCACCGAGCGCTTGTCGGGTTCGACGGTCAGCACCTCGGCCAACCCGACGACGCCCCGCAGGTCGTCCAGGTCGTCACCGAAGACGGGGAACCGCGAGTGACCGGTGTCCAGCAGCTCCACCACGCGGGCGACCGGCTCGTCGGCGCGCACCGAGTGCACCACCACCCGCGGGGACATGGCCTGCTCGGCGACCAGCTCCCGGAAGCCCAGTCCGCGTTCCAGCAGGTGCGACAGCTCCGGGTTCAGGTGACCCTCGCTGCTCGCGTCGCCGATGATCTGCTTGAGGTCCTCCGGCGTGGCACCCTGCGGCAACTCCTCCACCGGCTCGATCCCGACCGCGCGCAGCATGCGGTTGGCCGTCGCGTCGAACAGCCGGATCACCGGACCGGCGATCTTGAGGTAGACCAGGGTGGAGGCGCTCAACGCCTTGGCCAGCGGCTCCGGTCGGGCGATGGCGAAGTTCTTGGGCAACAGCTCGCCCAGCACCATCTGCACCACCGTGGCGAACACCAGCGCGAGCACCATCGACAGCGACACCGACACCGCGGTCGACAGACCGGTCAACCCGAGCAGGTCGGCCAGCCCGGTGCCGAGCAGCGGCTCGGCCACGTAACCCGCGAGCAGCGCGGTCACCGTGATGCCGAACTGGGCGCCGGAGAGCATGAACGACAACTTCTGCGTGACCCGCAGTGCCCGGCCCGCGGCCTTGTCGCCGCCCTCGGCCATCTGCCGCAGCCGACCCCGGTCCACCGCCATGTAGGCGAACTCCTGGGCCACGAAGTACCCCGTGGCCACGGTGAGGGCCACGATCGCGAGCAAGCCGGCGAGGATCAACACGGCGCACCCGCCAGACGCGGAGAGATCATGATCAGCCGGGTCCCACCCGGCCCACTACTACAGCCGTCCGTATCAGCGCTATCAGGCATACTTCACGGTAGCACGTGGCGCTGTACGGTTGGCACTGAGTGAACGGAGGTGAAGCCGACAGTGACCGTCGTCCTCCTCAAGATCGGCGAACTGGCCGCCCGCGCGCAGGTCAGCCCCCGCACCGTCGACTACTACACCAGCCTCGGCCTGCTCACGCCCGCCAAGCGCACTGCGAGCAACTACCGCCTCTACGACCCCTCCGACGTGGACCGCATCCACCTCGTACAACGCCTGGAGGTCCAAGGAGTTCCCCTGGAGGAGATCGCCACCGCGCTGACCAACCAGAACGCCGACGTCACCGCCATCCTCGACCGCATCGACGAGGACCTGCGCACCCTCCAGACCGCGGCGGAGGCCGCGTCCCCGGAGGTCCAAGGCCTGTTGGCCGCGGTCGCCACCCGCGTCCACTCCCTCATCACCGTCGCCCTCCAGATCCCACCCGACCTGCCTCTCCCCTGAGTCGTCCGCCGCGACCTCGACACCCTCAGCCAGGTGCTGGGCCGCGTCCGCGACCACATCCGGGCCACGCCGCCGCGCTCCGCGAAACCCCGCCGTTCACGCGGTCGGACGACCTGACGGCAGCTTGATCGACATGGATGGTGGAACACGTCGCCCGGGTCCCAGCGTGCCTCGACCCGCTGGAGCTTCGGGTAGGTACAGCCTGCGGCCGGTTCGGCCGTGAACCGGCGCTCGCGGTGGCGGCTCGCCCTCGTCGCGCTGGTCGCCGGCCCGGAGGCCGCCCTGCTCACCGCCAGGGTCCGGAAGGCGTTCGACGCCCAGCGGCGGACCCAGGACCGGCTGCGCAGCTTCGTCGCCGACGCGGGCCACGAGCTGCGCACGCCGCCCGGCCAGGGCACCACCGTCCAGGCCACCTTCCCCGGCACGAGCTCTGCCTGACGGCGCCCGCCCTCGCGGCGTGCGACGGCTGGGCGAAAGAGGTGGCACGGCCGCCCACGGTGGCGTCGTCCCCGGATGGTTCGTGACGACGCCACCGCTCTTGCGGGAGCGGAGCCGCAGGCCGCCACCGGCGACCCCGCCCACCCCTGCGCTGGTCGGGCCTGGCAGGGGTGTCTTGGACGCCTCAGGCGCAGGCGACCACGAACGCGGTCGGCGTTGTGGCCCTCACCGCCGGACGACCGGTTCTTCGGATGGTTGTGGCTGGTCCGCGGCCATGAGCACCAGGCACGCGGTGATCAGCACCAGGTTCTTGACCACGAACTCGCCCTCGGTGGTGAGCAGCAGCGGGTTGCCTTCGTGGAACGCCGCCTGTGGCTGGACCACCAGCACCAGGAACGTCCCCAGCAGGTGGGCCAAGGCGACCGCGGCGACCCACCGCAGCCGTCGGCCCAGCCAGAGCGCCGCCCCGAGCACGACCTCCGCCACGCCCAGGGAGATCAGCAGCAGGTGGCGGTCCAGCCACGGCACGGTTCGGGCGACCAGGTCGGCGACCGGTGTCAGGTCGGCGACCTTGAGGGCGCCGAACCACACGAAGACCAGGCCGAGCGAGCCGCGCAACAACGTGACCGCGCGGGCACTCATGGCGCACCGCAGGTGGTGGTGTCGACGGGGTCGACGCGCCAGTGCCCGTCGTGCAGGCGCAGCAGGTGCTCGCCGGTGCGCTCGCCGCGCCGCCAGGTGACCCGGGCCAGGTCCGGACCGTCGGTGACCACGCCGAGCACCTCGTAGGGGACTCCGGGCGCGCAGTGGGCGAGCCGGTCGACGAACGCCTCGCGCGGGTCGCGCCGCTGCGCGTCCGCGGTCCACATGTCCCAGGCGGTGGTCGGGTCACCGCCCGAGAGCAGGCCGAGGTAGGTGGTGGCGACCCCGCGCAGCCGCGCGGCCTCCTCCGCCGTCATAGGGTGGTGCTGGTGGTGCTCGTGCCCGGACCCGGCGGATGTGCAGCCGGTCAGCACGGTGATGGCCAACGCCAAGCAGACAAGGGTTTTCACCAGGATCCTCCGGTTGCCGGGCGGCGGCCCCGCGTCGTTGCGGGACCGCCGCCGTCTCCTGGCGTCAGTTGCCCAGGCGCTTGGTGCCGTACTTCGAGATCCAGTGGTTGCCGCCGACGTTCAGGTCCGCCAGGACCTCGACGGAGTCACGCGTGGCCTCCAGGCTCATCGAGCCCTGGTTGGAGCCCGCCAGCTCGTAGGTCCACGTCTGCCCGACCGGGATGTTGCGGTCGGCCAGTGGCACGTCGTGGAAGCCGAGCCGGATGATGTAGTGCGACTCGCCGTTGCCCCGCGGGACCTCGACGTAGTCCTGCTGCGGGTGCCCGTACTGGACCGACGCCCGGTAGTGGTGGTCCACCGAGCCCGAGGGCGCCCGGAACTTCAGCACCAGGCAGTCGGTGTGCACGGCCGCGTTGCTGGTGTTGGTGAAGATGAGCTTGCGGTTGCCGTAGAACGTGCCGCCTTCGAGCTGCACCTTGACCGACAGGCCGACGTTGCTGGTGAAGCCCGTGGTCAGCGGCTCGTCCAGGATCGGGTTGCGGCTCGGCACGGGGTAGTCCGTGCCGACCCGGCACCGCTCCAGGGGCGAGCCGTCCACCGAGGAGGGCCCGTCCGGGTACTGCTGGCCGTGGGCCGCCGGTCCCGCGCTCACGGGGGACGTGACCGCGACGACGTTCGCGCTCGCGGGCAGCGAGGACGCGACGAACGCCGCGGACAGCGCGAGGCCGGCGACTCCGGTGGCGGACCAGGCCGCCTTGGCCGATTTCTTCATGGTGTGCCTCCGTCAGGATCGGAAGGAAGCGCCCGGGAGAACGAGTCTCTCCACCGGGGCTCGGTACACCGTGGCGGCGGCGTCTTCAGATTAGCGGTGCGGATTTTTTGTTGTCAACAAACGACATTACGGTGCTACCCGTTCGGACCAATAGGACTGTCCATTGTGGACCGACGGTCCGTGCGCGTGCGCGCGGGCAGTGCCGGGGGGATTCCGGTCAGCGGGTGAGGGTCCACTTCTGACTGTTCCAGGTGCCGCAGTCCCACAGGTGCAGGCGGGCGCCGTCCGCGGCGCTCTGGGCCTCGATGTCCAGGCAGCGGCCGGACTTGAGGTTCTTCAGGGTGCCGTTCGACTGGAAAGCCCACTTCTGGCTGTCCCAAGGCCCGCAGTCCCACAGGTGTGCCTTGGTCCCGTTGGCGGTGGCGCCACCTTCGACGTCCAGGCACTTGCCGCCCGACTTGAGCTGCTGCCCGTCGAGCGCCCACGTCATGGACGCCACCTCGGCACAGGACCACTGCTGGATCGCGGTGCCGTTCGCCGTGCCGCCGCCCGCGCGGTCGACGCACTTGGCGGTCGCACCGTTGACGATCCTGCCGCCGGTGCCCGGGTCAGGGTTGTCGCCGCCCGGACCCCAGGCGTTCCAGTTGTCCCAGGTCTCGGCGTCGAAGCCGATCCGGCCGAGCTGGTCGGCGGCCCAGTTGGTGCCGGCCTTGTCGATGACGGTGCCGCCGACGGTGTAGTTCTCCAGCTTCAGGCCGCGGCTGTCACGCGTCTCGTTGCCCAGGGCGACCTTCTGGCCGCTGCTGTTGCTGTACCGCTTGAGGAGGCTGACCTGGGATGACGGGTCCAGGTGGCTCCAGGCGTCGATCTTGAGGTTCTTGACGTGGATGTTCTCGGTGCTGGACAGGGCGAAGACGCGGATCGCGCAGTTGGTCATGCCCTCGACGGTGATGTTCTCGAAGGTCATGTTCTTCACCCACGCGTTGGGATCGGCCTTGGTGGTCGAGCCCATGTCCTCCCAGTGCGAGGAGGAGTTGAGGATGCAGGTGTTGTACTTGACGTCCTTCCAGTACATCCGGTTGTGGATGACGTGGGTGTTGCTGACGCGGACGTTGTCGATGTTGCGCGGCGTCCAGCCCCACTGGATGACGGGGCCGTTCTCGTTCTTCCAGATGACGGTGTTATCGATGGTGACGTCGCTGTGGTACATCTTCAGCACGTCGTCGTTGGCGTTGAAGAACGTGTTCTTCATGGTGCTGCCGCGGTAGAGCTCGATGCCGTCGGTCTGCCAGTACCAGGAGCCGACCTGCTTGTAGTTCTCGACCCGCATGCTGAACGTCTGCTCGTCGCCGTAGACGACGAACGAGTGGTACGGGGGCTCGTTGATGGTCACGCCCTGCAGGTCCAGGTGCTGCTGCCGACCGCCGGCCGACTGGAACTGCAGCATCTTCACGCAGGTGGAGTGGCAGTTGGACGAACCGGAGAGGTGGTCGTAGTTGTTGGCGGTGTCGGCCTCGTAGACGTACTGCTCACCAGAGAGCACGCCGTAGCCGGTCACCTTGTACAGGCCCTGGCTGTCGTCGGGGAACCGGATGGCGCCCTTCACGTACGCGCCGGGTGCCAGGTAGACCCACTTGACCTGCTTGGGCAGCAGCGCGTGGTACTTCGAGGTCATGTAGTAGGTGCCGGGCCGGAAGTACACGATCTCCTCGCTGATCGTGTTCAGGTTGGTGACCTGCCCCTGCGGCGGGTAGTAGGTGCTGCCCGAGGCCGAGGTCGGGATCAGCCGGTCCCGCTCCGCCCCGGTGGGCGCCGGTTCGGCGAAGACCATCATGGAGTTGCGCGGCTCGGTGTGGATGGCGCGGTTGCCGTTGCCCGATGAGGTGGTGAGCTTGCCCGCGTCGTTGGCCGGACCGGACATGTCGTTGTACGCCGTGTACAGCTGCGGCTCGAACTCGACGGAGAAGCGGTAGCCCGCCGCGCTGTAGGGAACGTTGATGCGCACGGTGTCGCCGTCGACGAGCTGCTTGGCGAAGTTCAGGCTGCTGGGCTTGATCTTGACCTGGTCGGCCGAGGAGATGCTCTGGCCGGTGCGCAGCGAGACGTCCACCCACACGTCGGTGGCGTACTGGAAGGTCGACCAGCTCATCGTCAGGTTCGCCGCCGAGGAGAACTCGGCGCCGTCCTCCTTGGTGTAGCCGATCTTCCCCTTGCCGCTGCGCGCGATGCTCAGGTAGGTGAACGAGTCGTACCTGGTCGCGGGCGCCGCGGCGGTGGCGACCTGGACGTCGTAGAACGACGAACGCCTGACCTTGTCGCTCGCCACCGGGCTGGTGGTGTTGAACTCGTGGTTGTCGTGCCACCACGTCTTGAGCTGCTCGCTGTCGGACACCGCGGCCTGGGCCGGTGGCATCCCCGCGCCCACCCAGGCCGGCGCGACGACGCCGACCAGGGCCAGGGCCAGACCGGCGGCGAGTGCCACCGGTCGACTCAGTCTTGCTGCGGGCATGGCGAATCCTCTTCTCGTCATTGGGAAGGGTTGCGTCGTACTACCGCGGCCTTACTTCATGAAGACGTGTGCCGACCACGGCTCCATGGGGATTCGGCCGTTCACGACCGGTGGCTCGTCGACGTTGGTCAGCAGCAGGTCGGCAGCCGACCAACCGCCGTCCAGGGTGGCGGTTTGCGGTGTGCCGCTGAGGTTGGCCACGACGAGCAGGCGGTCGTTGTCCAGGGTGCGTTCGTAGGCGTAGAGGTACGGTTCGTCGGCCAGGAGCATCCGGAAGTCGCCCCGCGCGATCACCGGCAGCGAGTGGCGCAGCTCGATGAGCCGCCGGTAGTGGTTGAAGACGGACTCCGGGTCGTCGTACTGCGCTTCGGCGTTGAGCCAGGTGTGGTTGGGGTTGACCGCGAGCCACGGTTCGCCGGTCGTGAACCCGGCGTTCGGGGAGGCGTCCCACTGCACGGGCGTGCGGGCGTTGTCACGGCCCATCGCGCGCAGACCGCGCAACACCGCTTCGGGCTCACCGCCCGCGGCGACGACCTCGGCGTAGTGGTTGAGCGATTCGACGTCGCGCAGCTCGTGCACCCCGGCGAACGGCGCGTTGGTCATGCCGAGTTCTTCGCCCTGGTAGACGTACGGGGTGCCGCGGTGCAGGTGCAGCACGGTGGCCAGCGCCGTGGCGGACTCGCGCCAGTACCGGCTGTCGTCGCCGAACCGGGACACCACGCGGGGCTGGTCGTGGTTGTTCCAGTAGAGGCTGTTCCAGCCGACCTCGCCCAACGCGGTCTGCCACCGGCCCAGCGACGCCTTCAGGTCACGCAGGTCCAGCGGCTTCGGGTCGAACTTGCCGCCGGGGCCGTGGTCGAGCGAGACGTGCTCGAACTGGAACACCATGTCCAGCTCGCGCCGCGCGGGGTCGGTGAACAGCCGGGCGTCCTCCCAGGTGACGCCGGGCATCTCCCCCACGGTCAGCAGCTCGCCCGACCGTCCCTCGAACACCTCGCGGTGCATCTCTTGGAGGAACTCGTGGATGCGCGGTCCCGTGCCGTAGTGCGGGAACCCGTCGCCGAGGCCGCTCGTGCCCGTGGTGGTGCCGTCGGGCAGGTCCGGGTCCTTGGAGATCAGGTTGATGACGTCCATCCGGAAGCCGTCCACGCCCCGGTCCAGCCACCACCGCATCATCTCGTACACCGCGTGGCGGACCTCGGGGTTCTCCCAGTTCAGGTCCGGCTGCTTGGGTGCGAACAGGTGCAGGTAGTACTCCCCCGTCGCCTCGTCCAGGGTCCACGCCGGGCCGGAGAAGAACGACTCCCAGTTGGTGGGCTCCGCGCCGGGCTGCCCGGCCTCGAACCCCTCGCGCGGTGGACGCCACCAGTACCAGTCCCGCTTCGGGTTGTCCTCGGACGACCGGGACTCCACGAACCACGGGTGCTCGTCGGAGGTGTGGTTGACCACCAGGTCCATCACCAGCTTCATCCCCCTCGCGTGCACCTCGGCCAGCAGCCGGTCGAAATCGTCCAGCGTGCCGAACGCGGGGTCGATCGCCTGGTAGTCGGAGATGTCGTAGCCGTTGTCCGCGTGCGGCGAGGCGTAGACCGGCGACAGCCAGAGCACGTCGATGCCGAGCCTTTCGAGGTGGTCCAGCCGGGTGATCAGGCCGGGGAGGTCGCCGACGCCGTCACCGTTGGAGTCGGCGAAGCTGCGCGGGTAGACCTGGTAGACCACGGCCGTGGTCCACCACGGGGTGGTGTCCACGGTCGTGGTCACCGTCTGTTCGAGAGTCATGGATGTCCTTCGTGGGGAGTTACTTGACCGCGCCGAGGTTCACGCCGCGCATGAGCGTGCGTTGGAAGAGCAGGAAGAACACCAGTGCCGGGAGGATGCCGGCGAGCGAGGCGGCGGCCAGCGCGGTGGGGTCGCTGGTGTACTGCCCGCTCAACGCACCGAGCGCGACCGACACCGTCTGGTTGTCAGCCGAGGGCAGCAGCACCAGCGGCAGGAAGAAGTCGTTCCAGGTCCAGATGAAGAAGAACGTCATCAGCACGGCCATCGTCGGCCTGGTCAGCGGCAACACCACCAGCCGCAGCACCTGGAAGCGGGTGGCGCCGTCCAGCCGGGCGGCCTCCAGCACCTCCGGCGGGAACGTGCCGAGCACCGAGGACAGCATGTAGGTGCCGAACGCGCTCTGGAGCACGGCCAGGATGATCACGACACCGGTCATCGTGTCGTACAGCCCGAGGTCGCGGGTGAGCACGAACAGCGGGTACACCAGGGCTTCCTGCGGGATCGTGAACGCGAGCATGAACAGCGCGAGGATCCACACCCGGCCCCGGATGCGGCCGATACCGATGGCGAACGCCGACAGCAGGCTCAGCGCGACCGCGATCAGGGCCACGCTGCCGCTGATCACCACGCTGTTGAGCAGCTTGCGGTTGAAGTCCACGCCGCCCCAGAAGTCGACCAGGGCGGAGAAGTCCAGCTCGGTGGGCACGGAAACCGGCCCGTTGGCGATGTAGTCGGGCGCGGGCTTGAACGCGTTGATGAGCGCGATCCAGAACGGGAACAGCATCAGCAGGCCGACGCCGGCGACCAGGGCGAGCACCACCCAGCCGCTGACGCCGCGCTTGCGTCGCTTGACCTTGCGCACGGCGGGCGGGGCGGGCGTCGTCGGGCTCACGGCCGTCTTCTCCAGGCTGTCAACGGCCATCTTCGAACCCTTCGGAGTTGCGGGTCTGGTAGCGCAGCAGCGCGACCGCGACGACCGAGATCATCAGCGCGAGCACGGACGCCACCGCGGCGCCGTAGCCGACCTTGGTGGTGGTGAAGAAGTTGGAGAACGAGAAGTAGGCGGGCACGATCGTGCTGGTGCCGGGACCGCCGCGGGTGAGCACGAAGATCGGCGCGAACACCTTCAACGCGGCCACCGACGTGGTGATCAGCACGACCGCGATCTCCGGCCGCAGCTGGTTGAGCGTGATGGTGCGGAACTGCTGCCACCAGCTCGCGCCGTCCAGCTCGGCGGCCTCGTACAGCGCGGGGTCCACCCGGGACAGCCCGGCCATGAACACCACCACGGTGTAGCCGATCTGGAGCCAGACCAGCACGTTCATCACCGCGTAGATGGCCAGGTCGGAGTCGCCGAGCCAGTTCTGCGCGAGACCGCCGAGCCCCAGGTCGCGCAGGGTGGTGTTGATGATCCCGTACTGGGGTTGGTACATCCACTTCCACAGCACGCCCGCGACCGCGATCGGCAGGATCTGCGGCAGGTAGTAGGTGGCGCGCAGGAAGCTCGCGACCTTCGACCCGAACTTCGGCGAGATGTAGTTGAACAGCACGGCCGCGACCACCACCCCGATGGCGGTCGGGAGGATCGCCATGGCCACGATGAACGCCACGCTGTGCCGGAACGACGCCCAGAACAGCGGGTCGCCCAGCAGCCGCTGGTAGTTCTCGAACCCGATGAACACCGGGTCGCCGACGCCCCGGAAGGACGTGAGGCTGTACCAGAGGTTCATCCCGAACGGCACGGCGACGACCGCGAGGAACCCGACCGCGCCCGGCAGGATGTACCACCAGTAGCCGCTGCGGCGTTCGGACGTGCTCCTGCGCCGCACGGCGGTGAGCGAGGACATGGCGATCCCTTCCCGGGCGGTTACGCGGACGGCTTGCCGGCGTCGTAGGCGGCCTTGATCGCCTCCACCACCTGCTGCGGTGTCGCGTCACCGCCGACGAGGTTGGTGGTGTTGGCCAGCAGCACGTCGTTCAGCCCGGCCACCGGCCAGTCCGGGTACAGCGCGAGCCCGCCCTTCTCACCGGAGAGCAGCTCGGTGAACCGGTCGCTCACCAGCAGCCCCATCGCCGAGCTGGCCGAACCGGGCTCGGCCGCGACCGGCACGCCGCCCTTGTCGGCCAGGAAGTTCTGCACCTCGGGCCGCTGGGTGATCTCCAGGAAGTCGTAGGCGAGGTCCTTGTTCTTGGCCTTCGCGGGCACGACCCACAGGTTGCCGCCAGAGCCGGCGTGCAGCTCGTTGCCGGGGAACAGGAACTGCCCGGTCTTGAACGTGGGCTGCTCGGCGATCTGCCCGGACCACCAGGTGCCGGAGACGAACATCGGGTACTGGCCCGCGATGAACGCGTTGCCCGCGTCCTGGGCCGGGATGCCGGTGGAGTCGGTGCTGATGTACTTGCGCTCCACCCACTGGCGCATGGTGGTGGCGGCCTTCTCCCACGCCGACCAGTCCACCTCGCCCTGGAACCGCTGGTACGCGGCGAGGGACTGCTCGTCCATGTGGGCCAGGGCCAACGAGTACAGCAGGTGCGGGCCGGGGTAGTCGGCCGAGCCGAGCGCCAACGGCGTGACACCCTTGTCGGCGAAGGCCTTCAGCGCGTTCTCGAACTCGGCCAGGGTGGTCGGCACCTGCACGTTGTGCTGGGCGAACAGGTCCTGGTTGTACCAGACGCCGACGTACTCGCCGTAGTTCGTGATCCCGTACCGCTTGCCCGACCCCATCAGCCCGTTGTCGTCGTACAGGCCGACGTCCTGGGCGCTGTTGTCGAGCTTCCAGCCGCGGGTCGTGGCCACCTCGGTCAGGTCGGTGAGCAGGCCCGCCTTGGCCACGACGCCGGCGGTGGCGTTGCCCTTGAGGTACTCCAGCACGTCGGGCGTGTCGTTGGAGTCCAGGATGAGCTGACCGGACTGCTGCATCTGCTCGTAGGTCTTGAGCTCCTGCTTGACCGTGACGCCGGGGTGCTCCTTCTCGAAGATCGAGACAGCCTGCTTCCAGGCGGCCGACAGCGCGCTGTCGTCGGTCTCCCACCACCACACCTTGAGCGTGTCGGGATCCCCGGAGTCACCTCCGCTCGAACACCCGGTCATCACCAGCGCCAAGGCGGCGGCCACCGCGGTGGCCAGCCGTAGGGGGTGCTTGCGCATGTCGATCCTCCAGAGTCGCGACGGCGGCGTCGCCTACCGGGGTTTTCTTTGTCGCAACATTAAGGGCGATGTCACTGTAACGCGTCAACCCGCAACTAGTCACGTTTTCGTCACACAGGAGGTCTTGCCTGGCAGTTTCGCGGCGGTACTATTGCCTCCCGTCAACCCCGACCTCGACGAGGAGTGCACGGTGCTCGACGCCGCCTCACCCTGGGCACCCCTGCTGCCCTCCGCCCGCCGCGTGACGCTGGAGGTGCTGCTCCACGGCCCGCTGGCCCGGTCGGAGCTGGCGGACCGGTTGGGCCTGTCGACGGCGAGCCTGACCCGGCTGACCAAGCCGCTGATGGACGCGGGCCTGCTGCGCGAGGTGGAGACGCCGAACCTGCGCGGCGGCGGGCGGCCGTTGCAGCCGTTGGACGTCGACCCGGACGTGCAGCGCTTCATCGGCATCAAGCTCGCCGGGTTCCGCGCCTACGGCGTGCTGACCAACCTGCGCGCGGACATCCTCGACAGCGCCTCGGTCGAGATCACCGAGCACGACGTGGAAGCGGTCGTCGCCAAGATCGCCGAACTTGTCGCGTCACTGGACGACCCGGGACGGCCGGTCGCCGCCGTCGGCCTCGGCATCGGCGGTGTGGTCCACGAGTTCGCGCGTGTGCAGAGGGCCGTGTTCCTGCACTGGAAGGACGTCGATCTGGGCGCGGAGGTCTTCCGGGCGACCGGCAGGCCGACGGTGGTGTCCAACGACCTCGACGCCCTGCTGGAGGCCGAGCACTGGTTCGGCGACGGGCGGGACGTGGACAGCTTCGCCGTGCTCACCATCGGCGCCGGCGTCGGTGGCGGCCTGGTCATCCACGACCGCCTCGTCGGCGGCCCCGACTCCGGGCTCGGGCTGCTCGGCCACTTCCCCGTCGACCCGTTCGGCCCGATCTGCCCCGAAGGGCACCGCGGCTGCGTGAAAGCCCTGCTCACCACCGACGCCATCCAGTCGCAGGCCGCGCTGACCCTCGGTCGGCCCGTCACCTACGACGAGGTGCTCGACCTTGCCGAAGCGGGCAACGCGGTCGCCGACCAGATCGTCGGCCGGGCCGCCCACGCGTTCGGCACGCTGATCGCGGCCGTCGCCAACATCGCCCAACCCGAGCGGATCATCCTCACCGGTGAGGGCATCCGCCTCGCCCAAGTCGCCGAAGCACGCGTGCGGACGACCATCGCGCAGGCACGCCACCCCGAGGCATCCCCGATCGACCTGCGGTTCATCAACGACGAACCCACGCTGTGGGCCCGCGGCGCCGCCGCCGTGGCGATCCAGCGCACCGTGCTGGCCGTCCTGCCCCTGCGGGCGGGTTGACCACGCGCCGCGCCCGGCAGGGACTTTCGGGCAGTGTTGTCGCTGTTGGCACGCAACAGTTTCGACAACGCTTGTGGCCGGTCTCCCGGCACCGCTAGAACTGGTCGCCCGCCGGTCGATCGGGGAGGCCGCACATGCGCTCGCTGAAACTCCTGTTACCCGCGTTGGTGGTCGGGGTGCTGATCACGCCGATCGAGGGGGCGGCCCAGGCCCGGCAGGGGCCGGACGCGCCGCCGCCGGGGTGGACGATCGGTGGCGAAGGGCTCGCGTGGACGGCGCCCCGTCCGATCCCGCCGGGCGGCGCCGCGATCGAGTTCTGGGACGGCGACCGGCTGCTCGGTGTGCCACGCCCGTCCGCCGACCTGCGCACCTACACCTTGGACGCGGTCGGGGTCGACGCCGTCGACGGGCTCCAGGTACGGGCGTCGGGCCGGCGGTTGGACGTCGAGGAGCCCACACCACCGTCGACCGTGGCCGTCGCGGCACCGCCCGCGTTGTCGCCCGCCGGGGACGTCGACCCCGGCAGGCCCGGCCCGTTCGCCACGCGCACCGGGGAGTACGAGCTCGACCCGATCACCGTGCCCGGGTACGCGGTACCGCTGGAGGTGAAGGCGGTCGTCGTCGCGCCGACCGGTGCGCCGGGCAGGCGCCCGCTGGCGCTCTTCCTGCACGGCAGGCACATCACCTGCTACCAGGGCACCCAGATGCTGCTGGAGTGGCCCTGCCCGGCGCCCGCGAAACCGGTGCCGAGCCACCGCGGCTACCTCCAGGCACAACGGCTGCTCGCCTCGCAGGGCTACGTGACCGTGTCCGTGTCGGCCAACGCGGTCAACGCCCACGACGAGCTGGACGTCGAAGCGGGCGCGGGTGCGCGGTCGGCGCTGGTCCGCGCCCACCTGGCGAAGTGGGCGGACTGGGCGGGCTCCGGTCGGGGCTCCGCACCCGAGATCGTCCGTGCCGCACCCGTCGCCGACCTGGGCAACGTGTTCCTGGTCGGGCACTCGCGCGGCGGCGAAGGCGTCAACCGGGCCGTGATCGACAGCCTCGTCCCGCCGCCTCCCGGCACCGGCCACGACGTCCCGGTGCGGTGGAGGATCAAGGGCCAGTTGCTGATCGGTCCGACGATCTTCGGGCACAACCCGGCACCGGACGTGCCGTCGGTGACGATCCTGCCCGGCTGCGACGGCGACGTGTCCGACCTCCAGGGCCAGCTCTTCGTGGACGCGACCCGCGGCGTGAGCCGGGGAACCGCGCTGCACAGCGCGCTGTACCTGGTCGGCGCGAACCACAACTTCTTCAACACCGAGTGGACCCCCGGCCAGGCGGAAGCCCCGGCGCAGGACGACTTCCGCGACACGTGGGTCGACGCGGTGTGCTCGCCGGGGACCGCCACCAGGCTCACGGCCGCGCAGCAGCAGACCGCGGGCGCGACCTACATCGCCGCGGCGGCACGCCTGTTCGTCGCCGGTGACCAGCGGGTCCTGCCGCTGCTGGACGGGTCGGGCGTCCGCGCGCCCTCGGCCGACCCGGCGCGGGTGCTCGCCCACGCCGTCGGCGGCGCGCGTTCCCCGTTCGCCGTGCTCGACGGGACGACCTCGGCGAGCGGGTCGGCGCGGGTGTGCGCGCAGGTCTCGGCCGACCCGGCGGCGGCGTGCGTCGACCCGGCCGTCACCCGGCCGTCACCGCACTTCGTCCGGTTCAACCGCGTGGTGCCGGAATCCGGCCGGTTCGCCGTGGCGCTGCGGTGGACCGCCGAGGGCCAGGCGGCGACCGTGCGCCCCGCCGCGCCGGTGTCCTTGGTGGGTGCGCGGGAGTTGGCGTTGAGGCTGGCCGTGCCGCCCAACACCACTGCGAACCGCTTCACCGTGACCGTCACCGACGCGGCTGGGCGGCGCGCGCAGCTGGGGACCGTGGCGCTGGACGGGCTGCCCGCCACCGAACGGCTGTCCGCCAACTGGGCGCAGGAGGTCCGCGTGCCGCTGCCGGCGCGCGGGATCAACCTGCGGCACGTCGCCGAGCTGGAACTCGTCCCGCACGGCGGCTCCGGGCAGGCGTGGCTGATCGACGCCCACGGCTGGGCGCCTGGCCTGCCTGAATCGCGGCCGGTGGCGCTGCCGCGCGTCGACCTCGGCGCGCTGACCGTCGAGGAAGGCGACAGCGGCACGCGGACCGTCCGGTTCCCGGCCTCGGTCACCGGTGACGGCGCGGGCTCGGTGCGGGTGTTCGTCCAGGACGAGGACGGCCGCGCGTACACCGAGCGGTTGGCGGTGATCGAGCCGGGTCGGCACGAGGTCGAGATCCCGATCGAGATCACCGGCAACACCCGCTTCAGCCACGGTGCGAGGCGCGTGGTGCTCGTCAAGGCCGTGCGGGGCACGGTCGTCGGCCACTACTCGGACCGGTTGACGGTGCCGAACGACGACCCGGAACCGACCGTCACCGCCACCCCGGTCACCGACGCGGTCGCAGAGGGAGGCACCTTGACGTGGCGCGTGACGCTGTCCTCGCCGACCGACTCGAACTTCACGGTCCTCGGCCGGGCGGTCGCACCGGAAGGGGTCGAGCTGTCCACCACCGACGTCGACGAGACGTGGTTCCGCCAGCGCGTTTCCCGGGAGGAACCGCTGCCTTCACGACCGTTGTCGACCACCGGGGTGCAGGTGGTGGCCTACTTCCCGCGCGGGGAGGTGAGCCGGGAGGTGTCCGTGCTGACGGTGATCGACGCGGAGACCGAACCGGTCGAGCGGGTCCGCTTCGACCTCGCGTCGCTCTCGCCGGGTGCTGTGCGGGTCCCGGTTGTCGGGACGGTCAGCGACACGTCGGACGGGCGGTGACGGGCAGGCGGTGGCGGATGGGCGGTGACGACGGGCACCGTGCCGCTGCCTGTGGGGTGCGACGTGGCATGACCTTGTTCTGGGCGTGGATTCCGTCAGATCAGCAGCAGGGTCTTGCCCGCGGCCGTGCGGTTCTCGATCGCGGCGTGGGCGTCGGCGGCGCGTTCCAGCGGGAAGGTCTGCCCGATCACCGGCCGGACCACCCCGGCGGCAGCCTCGGCCATCATCCGCGTCGCCCACCGCGCCACGTTCGGTCCGAAGTCCAGGAGTTGCTCGATGCCGGTTACGTCGACGCCTCTGTCGCGCGCCTCCGCGGGGTCGATGGACGTGACCTCACCGCTGGAGGCACCGTGCACCGAGAACCGGCCACCGCGGGCCGTGACCTCGAACGCGGCCCGTCCGATCCGTCCACCGACCCCGTCGAACACCACGTCCGGCCCCGCGCCGCCGGTCACCTCCCGCACCCGCCCGGTCCAGTCCGGTTCGGAGTAGTCGACCGCGGCATCGGCACCCAGTTCCCGGATCAGGTCGAGCTTGCGCGCTCCGCGGGCGGCCCCGACGACCTGGGCACCCGCGGCACGGGCGAGCTGCACCAGCAGGCTGCCGACGCCACCGGCCGCCGCTTCGACCAGGACCAGGTCACCGGCACCGATCCCGGCTTTCTCCGCCAGCCCCAACGCGGTGCTGCCGTCGCTGAACAGGGCGACGGCCTCCGGCAGGCCCAAGCCGTCCGGCACCGGGAACAGGTCCTCGACCCCGGCCAGCGCGCGCTCGGCGAAGCCGCCGGTCTCCCCGGTGTCGGCCACGACCCGCCGCCCCAGCCAGGCCGGATCCACCCGTGCCCCCACCGCGCTCACCCGCCCGGCGACCAGGCTGCCCGGCACGTAGGGCAGCGACGGCTTGGCGTGCCACTGGTCGACGCCACGTCGGATCTGCGTCTCGACGAACGACATGCCCGCCACCGCCACCTCGACCACAACCTGGCCCGCCGCGGCCACCGGGTCCGGAGCCTCACCCGGGACCATCACCTCCGGACCTCCGAACCGCACAACCCGAATCACCCGCATCCGCTCGCTCCTGTCCGTTCGACGACGTGGATCTCGAGCGTGCGACCTCGACCGCGGTAGAGGTCAAGTCGCCCTCGATGGCCAACGCTCAGTTCGCGGTGTTAGCGCTAACGAGGTCTGGGTACCGACCCGGCGGGCCTTGTCCACCGTGAACGGCCTGCGCTACGGTGCTTCTGGGAACGCTCCCAGTCGCCCTGACCCGGCATCCGGCGGCCACCGCAACGCGCCCTGCTCGCAAGGAGGCGAAGCATGGATCCACGTGTGCGTAGAACGTCCACGTCGTTCGCGTTGCGTTTGAGACCCGGCTCGGCCCTCTCTGCGACCACCGGCTGACACGTCTGGCCAAAACCCCTTTCGGTGCACGTCGACCGCCATCGACGCGGCATTCCGCCGCCTCAATTTGTTAGCGATAACAATGCGATTGGCCTTGCATTCCGTGAGAGGAAGACCATGCGAGATCCCCTCGCGACCAGGAAAGACGCCGTCCACCGCGCGCGACTGCGAGCGGTGTGGGTGGTGGCGCTGTCGGTCGTCTCGGTCGTTCTTCCGGTTCCCGCCGCGTCGGCCGCGACCGTGGACACCAATGCCTCGTACGTGCTGGTCAACCGCAACAGCGGCAAGGTGCTGGACGTCTACGGGCGCAGCACCGCGAACAACGCCCGGATCTCCCAGTACACCCGCAACGACGGCGCCTGGCAGCAGTGGCAGTTCGTCGACTCCGGCGGCGGCTACTACCGGATCAGGTCCAGGCACAGCAACAAGGTCCTGAGCTTCTCGTCCACCGCCGACGGTGCCGGCCTGGTGCAGACGACCGACGCCCAGCTCGCCGGTCAGCAGTTCCGGTTGGCCGACTCCGCCGGCGGGTACGTGCGCCTGCTCAACCGGGCCAGCGGCAAGGCCGTGGACGTGCTGAACTCCTCCACTGCCAACGGTGCGCGGATCGTGCAGCTGCCGGACACGGGTGGCGCCAACCAGCAGTGGCAGTTGGTCAGGCTGGGCGCGGACACCACGCCGCCGACGGCACCTGGGAACCCGCGCACCTCGAACCTGACGTGCACCGGGGTGACGTTCTCGTGGTCGGCGTCCACGGACGGCGTCGGGGTGGCGTTCTACGACGTCTACCACGACGGGCAGCTCATGACGTCGGTGCCGGGCACGGCGCTGTCGGCGGACCTGACCGTCGCGCCGGGTGCCACGTGGGGTCTGTACGTCAACGCCCGGGACGCCGCAGGCAACGTCTCCCAGGCCAGCCCCACGGTCACGATCACCGTGCCGCAGTGCCAGGCCGACACGACACCGCCCAGCACGCCCACCGGCGTGACGGCGACCGCCTCGGGCACCTCGGTCACCGTCCGCTGGTCACCGGCCACCGACAACATCGGCGTCACCGGGTACGAGGTCCTGCGCGACGGCGTCCAGGTCGGCTCGACCAGCGGCGCGACCACGACGTCGTTCACCGACAGCGGCCTGGCCGCGAACACCCGTTACGAGTACCAGGTGCAGGCGCGCGACGCCCAGGCCAACCGCTCGGCCCCGAGCACGGCGGTCGCGGTCACCACGGGCAGCTCGTGCGCCACGGCGTTGTGCTCGGTCACCAGGGTCACCACCGAGACCGACCTGCCGTGGGGCCTGACCACGTTGCCGGATGGGCAGGTGATCTTCGGTCGGCGCGACACCTTCGAACTGGTCCGCCTCGACCCGGCCACGGGCGCGAAGACCGTCCTCGGGCGCGTGCCGAACGCGGACGGGACGGACGGCGAGGGCGGGGTCCTTGGCGTCGCCGTGGCCTCGGACTTCACGGCCGACCCGTGGGTGTACGTGATGCACACCAGCGCGACCGACAACCGGGTGGTGCGCATCCGCTACACCGATGGCACCCTCGCGGGCACACCGCAGGTGCTGCTCACCGGTATCCCGCGCAACAAGTACCACAACGGCGGCCGGCTGCGCTTCGGCCCGGACGGCAAGCTCTACGTCGCCACCGGTGACGGGCAGAACGGCGAGTGGGCCCAGGACCGGGACAACCTCGCCGGCAAGGTCCTGCGGATCAACCCCGACGGCAGCGTGCCGTCGGACAACCCGTTCGGCAACGCCGTGTGGAGCTACGGCCACCGCAACCCGCAAGGGCTGGCCTTCGACTCGCGAGGTCGGTTGTGGGAGCAGGAGTTCGGCAACTCCGTCATGGACGAGACGAACCTGATCGTCCGGGGTGGCAACTACGGCTGGCCTCGGTGTGAAGGCACCACCGGTAGCTGTGACGAGGCTGGTTTCGTTGCGCCGAAGCGGACCTACCCTGTCGCCGAGGCCTCGTGCAGTGGGATCGCGGTGGTCCGGGACGCCCTCTACATCGCTTGCCTGCGCGGTGCGCGGGTGTACCGGGCCGAGATCGTCGGGGAGAGCTTGACCAACGTTCAGCAGTACCTGACCGGTACGTATGGGCGGTTGCGCACGGTGGAGCCGTCGGCCGATGGTGGGCTGTGGCTGACGACGAGCACTCGTGGTGACAAGGACAGCATCGCCAACAACAGCAACGAGAGCATCCTCAAGGTTGAGCTTGGGCGATGAGGGCGGGGGGAGAAAGATCAAAAGCCCTGAAAAGCGTCCTCGCCGGACGCTGGCGTTTTAACCCTGGGGTGGGTGATC